>PXAI01000336.1 GCA_003567135.1 Balneolia bacterium
GGTGCTATGCACTCCGTTGATTCCAACGAAGCCGCTTTTAAAACGGCCGGACTGATGGCATTTAAGTCTGCATTCCTGAACGCAGCGCCTCAGCTGCTCGAACCCGTATACGAAATTTCGGTGATGGTACCGGCTGAGTTTATGGGCGACGTGATGAGCGACCTCTCAACCCGCCGCGGACAAATTTCGGGGATGGATTCAGAGGGTAGTCTTCAGCAGATTAACGCAAATGTTCCGCTCTCTGAACTGAACCGTTACACGACCCAGCTGAAGTCGATGACGCAGGGCCGCGCTACGCACACGCGTTCATTCTCGCACTACGCTCCGGTTCCACGCGACATCCAGGAGCGCGTAATGAAAGAGAATATGGAGCTTGAGGAAGCTTAGTTCTCTAACCACTTAATCAGAAAACCCCGCTGCGTTTCGTGGCGGGGTTTTTTATTGGGATACCCCAAAATGCTTCACCGTCTCCTCATAAACCACATAAAAATCATCCCCCGGCTCTGCCTTAATTTTATGTAAACCGGTAAACGATCCGAAAGCAGGGAGCGTAAGGACATTTTTTCTGAGATGGAAACAGGGCAACACGAGCGATTCGCGTCCGCTGCCGCTTAGTTTTACGCCGGGATGAAGATGCCCGCAGAGCGTCAGATTTTGATTATTAGAGGAGTTTTCGGGAGGATAGTGCCGGAGAATCATCCCACCAAAATTGTACCCTTCTTCGCGGACTTCAAGCTTGTTTTCCAGATAAAGGCTTTCATTCAGGATATCATGATTTCCAGAGATCAGAATCATTTCGGTGCCAGCGTGTTTCTTTCTCCAGGTTTCGAATGCGTGCCATTCGCTGTTGAGGCGGCTGTGGAAAAGATCGCCCAGAAAAAAGAGTTTCGCCGGATTAAAACAGGAGAGGAGCGCATCAAGACGATCGTAATCGGGATTACTGAGGTTTCCCGGAACCGGAATGCCGCCCTGCCGAAACGTGCCGGATTTTCCGAAATGCGTATCAGCCACAAACAGCGCGTTTGACTCCGGATCAAAAACGGCGCGTTCGGGCGTCAGCTGAAGTTTTTTTGGATGATTGATCTCTAAAGGCTGCGGCATCAGGGCTCGAGTTTTAGTTTCATCCTTTCGATACGATCCTGAAGCTTTTCGGAGGACAATCTGCCGCGCAGGCGATCCACCATAATCGGAAATGAAAACGGAGTAAACCGGTCGGGATTGACCACAAGCACATCCTCCTTTGATATTCTGCTCATTACGTTACGCATTCGTTCTTCTTCCAACTGAAAGGCCATAATTTCGCGAAAAGCCTGCTGAATTAATAAATTTCCGGGATCATAATCCTGAAAAACATCAAACAAAAGGCCGGAGCTTGCCTGAAGATGCTTGCTGCCTGTTCTGTTGCCGGGATATCCGGAAAAAATTAGTCCTGATATTCGGGCGATTTCCCGAAAATGTCGTTTGGCCAGCTCGGCCGCGTTAATGCTTTTGCTGATGTGCTCTGAAAGTGAATCCACCGAAAGTAATCCGTTTTCGAGTGCCTCTTCAAGCGGCGCCTCTTTGGCTGATAGAAGCTCAAAGCCGTAGTCGTTCATGGCAATGGAAAACGTGACCGGGCTGATCTGCGAAATCCTCCAGGCAAACAGGGAGGCGAGCCCTTCGTGAACCATTCTTCCCGCAACGGGATAGAAAAACAGATGGTGCCCTTCAAGCGTTTTGATCCGTTCGATCAGCAGCTGATGCTGACGGGGCAGGGCCGATCGCTCCTGCTGAATTTCGAGCAGAGGACGCGCCGCTTCCATTTCCGGAGAGTCAAATGTGCCGGAAATCGCTTCTTCCATTTTCAGCCTGATCATAGCCGAGAGATGCGTGGAAAGCTGCATACGCCCGCCCATCCACCGGCTCACGGCTCCTTTAGTAGCCTTGCTTTTTCTCACGTAAACCGTGAGATCTTTCAGCCGGATAAACTCCAGAAAGCGGCCTGCAAACAGAAACGTATCCCCCGAATTCAGTTTTGAGATAAATGACTCTTCAACCGTGCCAATAAATCCCCCGCTGATGAACCGAACCTTCAGACTCGGATCGGCGCTGATAGTGCCAATCGAAAGCCGGTGCCGCATCGCCTTTTTCCGATCGCGGATCACGTACCGGTTTTCCTCCAAGGTCACCCGGTTGTATTCATCATACTGCTTCAGCGCTACTCCGCCCGAGCTGAGAAACTTCAGAATCCACCGCCATTCATCATCGGTAACGTCCTTAAATGCATAGGTAGATTTTATCTCGCGAAACGCCTGATCCGGAATAAATCCGTCGCCGACGGCAAGCGTACACAGGTACTGAACCAGCAGATCGAGCGGTTTGATAATTGCCTTTCTCGATTCCACGGCCTGCTTTTTCACAGCGGTTTGTAATGCGGCCGATTCGATGATCTCCATGCCGTGCGTCGGGACAAAATAAACTTTACTGACCGCTCCCGGTTTGTGACCGCTTCGTCCGGCGCGCTGCAGAAACCGCGCCACGCCTTTCGGGCTGCCCACCTGAACGACCGTATCCACCGGACTAAAATCCACGCCGAGATCGAGGCTGGACGTGGCAACGGTTACTTTCAGTTTACCGGAGTGAATCGCATCCTCAACCCATTGGCGTATATCCGGATCGATGGAACCGTGATGAAGCGCCATTTGGCCCGCGAGATCATCATCGGACTCAAGCAACTTCTGGTACCAGATTTCGGCCTGCGCCCGCGTATTCGTAAAGATGATGGTTGAGCTGCTTTCGTGCAGAACCGGAAGCAGTTTCGGAATCAGCCGCGACCCGGTGTGTCCGGCCCAGGAAAACGCCTCCGGTTTCTCAGGCAGGATGGTGGTGACCCGCGTTTCCTTCTGAAGTTTTGATGTGATACGAGTTTTTTTGCTTTCAGGAATACCGGGCGTCAATACCTCCAGCGCGTGATCCATGTTTCCCAGCGTGGCCGATATCCCCCAAACCTTTAATTCCGGCCGGATGGCGCGCAGCCTGGAAAGTCCCAGTTCCACCATCGTGCCCCGTTTGCTGCCAAGCAGTTCGTGCCATTCGTCGACGACCACCATGCGCAGTTCACTAAACAGCTTCTCGTGATTTTTCCGGGCGATCATCAGATGCAGGCTTTCCGGTGTTGTGATGAGTCCGGTTGG
Source organism: Balneolia bacterium (assembly GCA_003567135.1). Taxonomy (GTDB): domain Bacteria; phylum Bacteroidota; class Rhodothermia; order Balneolales; family Cyclonatronaceae; genus PXAI01. Next base: position 3,174 of record PXAI01000336.1, read on the forward strand.
TGGTTTTCGGAGAATGCGCTGTTTTAATGAGGAGCTGGAATCGCCGGTGCGCCTGAGAACTTCCCAATTTACGCCAATATCTGAAGTGAATTCATTTAGCGCCAGCTCTGTGTCGCGTGCGAGGGCGCGAAGCGGAGTGATCCACAGAACCTGGAGTCCCGGCGGTTTTCTTGAATCAGGTTTTTCTGTGTTTTCTGTAATCCACTCAGAAAGTGCCGGAACCCAGACTGCCAGCGTTTTGCCCGTTCCGGTTGGCGCATTGAGTAACCCTGAGTATCCGTTTTTATACTTTTCCCATAGTTCAAGCTGGAAATCGAAGGGTTCCCATCCTTTTTGGTTAAACCAATCTGAAATAAGCCCTGGAACATAAAGATGATCATTATTCATACAGGGAATCAACAAACTTTACCGGCTTACTGTTCAAACACCAAAAAAATTGAGTGTTAGATTTTCCTGTTACGGAGTAATGGGGTAGTGAAAAGCGGTTTTACGTTGAGTTATACAGGATTGTAACCCATATTTAAAAAAATAATTAAGATTTTCTTTTTTCTGTAAACAAATGTATAATTTGTGAATTACTATGCGCTTTACTTCACACTCGTAAACCTGGTGTAAAGGTACTAAAGCATATCAATCCATGAAGTGTAACAAAATAGGGGTACAGGACACCAATTATGGCAGCTCTGCCTGATATTGTTGCATGAAATAACAACCTAAACTCAATCATGATATGATTAAAAACTTTACCATGCTCATTGCGTGCCTGGTGATATTGTTGCCCGGATCCGCTCTGGCTCAGCAGTACACATTATCGGGTACAGTAACGGATAGCCGTACCGGTGAAAGGCTGATAGGTGCAAACCTGTTTATTGCCGATCTCAACCGTGGTGCGACTACCAACGTTGATGGTGAATATTCAATTTCACAATTATCTGATGGTACCTACCTGCTACAAGTTTCCTATGTTGGTTATCAAAGCCTGATTCAATCTGTAACGATTGATGGTACCAACAAGGTGCTGAACTTCAGGCTCGTAGCCGATGATGTCGATCTTGACCAGGTTGTTATTGTTGGATTTGGTACACAATCGAGAAGGAATGTTACCGGTGCTATTTCCAGTGTAACTGCTGAGGAAATTGCCAACGTACCGGTGAATACCGTGGAATCTGCCATTCAGGGACGTACACCTGGTGTATTTGTACAGCGCGAAACCGGTAAACTCGGTGGAGCCACTCAAATGCGTATCAGGGGTGCATCTTCCGTAACGGCATCAAACCAGCCGCTTTACGTTGTTGATGGAATTCCGGTAACGATGACTGACTTCTCAGATATCGCATCCTCAACAAACCCTCTCGCTGATATTAACTTTAACGATGTGGAGTCCATTGAGATCCTTAAAGATGCTTCTGCTGCCGCTATTTACGGTTCAAGAGCGTCTAATGGTGTTATTCTGATTACCACAAAAAGAGGCCGTGAGGGTCGCACTCAGTTTACATACAA
>PXAI01000047.1 GCA_003567135.1 Balneolia bacterium
TATTAGTTCCGTACTTCAACCAGGGAAGTTTTGCCGGATTCTTTGAGTTCGACAGATGTAATACTGATACGGTATTTACCCAATCGGAGCGTGATCATCTTGCTTATTTTTCAAGATTTTGTCAGCGATTTCTCGAGAATGAGGAGATTAATCAGCATCAGCAGGAAGAAATCCAGCTGCTGAATAAAAGCCTTGATTCCAAGAATGAGGTACTCTCCAATATAAGCCACGAACTGCGCACGCCGATGAACGGAATCGTTGGCCTGGCCGAGCAGCTCGACAATCTTGAGGACGACAGCAGTAAAAAATCATATCTCGAGTCAATCAGGCTTTCCGCTTCGAACCTGATGGTCGTTTTACACGATATCCTCGATTACTCAAGCCTCGATTCTGAGGATACGGAGCTTGAAGAATATCCCGTGAATATCGGGGAAAAGATAAACCCATGCTCTTCAGCTTTCTGCGAAAAAGCCGAAGAAAAGGGGCTGAAATTCTCATTCAGCATGGATGAGAGCATCCCCAAATACGTCATTGTTGATGCAAAGCGGGTTAGTCAGATTTTTAACAACCTGGCTGATAATGCCATAAAGTTCACCCATGAAGGCGGTATAACTGCTAAAGTAGGATGGCAGAAAAACAGCAGCGGAGCCTTCCTGATTTTTACCATGGAAGATACCGGCATCGGTATTGCCAAAGATAAACTGGAATATATTTTTGAACGGTTTACGCAGATTGATTCCGGTACGACCAGAAATTATGGCGGAATCGGGCTTGGCCTTGCCATTGTAAGAAAGCTTGTACGCATGATGCAGGGTACGATTACGGTATCGAGCGCCGAAAATGAGGGTTCTTCATTTACCGTTAGGATCCCTGTTCAGCTGCCCGATACCGAAGACTTACGTACCGATGAGAACTCCGTAATTCTGCTGAATTTGAAAATTCTGGTTGTGGACGATCACCCCATCAACCGGAAAGTAGCGACTGCGATCCTGAAAAAATGGGGCGCCGATTTTGATGTGGCCTGCGACGGTGCAGAAGCTGTGGAAATGTGTAAAGCCGAAAATTACGATCTGATCCTGATGGATATTCAGATGCCTGTGATGGACGGATACACCGCAACCCGTTTTATCCGCCAAGAAAAAGGCGACGAAATTACTATATTGGCTCTCACTGCATCAATCCTTAAAGAGGATGAAAACAAGTGTATTGATGCGGGGATGAATGGAATCATCAGAAAACCATTTTTCCCGGATAACCTGAGGAAGTGGATTTACACAAGGAAATTAAAAACAGATTTTGAAATGGATGATTTGACTGAACATCCTGACGAGTCAACCGACAGCGTTACTAATATGAACTATCTCGAGAGTATCGCAGACGGGAATAGAGAGTTCATTGATGAAATGGTAAATATGTTTGTAGATCAGATTGATGATCATCTTGACGCACTCAACGAAGGGGTAAATAAGGAAAACTACGCGGATATTGCCGCAGCCGCTCATAAGGTGAAACCGGTACTCGGTTATGTAGGCATAGATCTTGAAAGAGCTTCCATCAGAGAAATAGAACATATGGCAAAAACATCAGCACCTCTTTCAGAAATAAGCCAAAAAATCCTTAAACTGTCAGAGTTAATCGAACTGGCAAAAGTTGAGTTGCAGAATTATTTATCCGCTTCGTGAAAAAGAAACAATTAATGTCTGAGACAAAGCATATAAACGTGCTGATCATTGATGATGAGATCAGCATTCGTAAACTACTTGAGTTTTATCTGAAGAAATACTTCACCATTACCACAAAAAATGATGGCGAAGAAGCGCTCGAGTGGATTAACAAAGGGGCCAAGCCGGATGTAATTATTGCCGATTTGAATATGCCAAAAATGGACGGCTATAAGTTTACCGAGTACATCCGTTCGAAACAGGAATTCGAGAAAACACCGGTAATTATTTTGTCGGCAAACGAGAGCAGTAACGACAGGATTAAAAGTCTGCGAATCGGCGCTGATGATTACATGATCAAGCCCTTCAATCCTGAAGAACTGTATCTGAGGATCTACAATATTCTCAAAAGAGTTGAAAAAATTTAACTTTAGTTCAGTAAAATCCATATCATTGTATTAGCTCAGGATTAACCCCATTTGGATTAATGGACTCCAAACAGAAATACACTTTTTCCCTTTTCATTAAGCGGCTTATTGATCTGGCATTCGCTGTCGTGCTGATCATCCTGACTTCCCCTGTAATGCTGATTACGGCATTGCTGCTTAAGCTGGAGTCGAAAGCGCCCGTATTGTACATTTCCCGAAGAGTAGGGGCGAATTACGAAATTTTCGATTTGTACAAATTCCGGAGTATGATCCCTGATGCCGACAGCAAGTTGGCCGAGATGAGCGATATGAATATGTACAAAACAGGCAAGGGTGGAGACGTACAAGGCCACGATTATTATGATGAGGATACCTGGCTGTACCAGGACGGAGAAAAAATTTCGGAGACAGAATACCTCAAACAAAAAGCTGAAAAAGAGGGAGCCGCTTTTAAAAAATTTGAGTCTGACCCGAGAATTACAAAGCTGGGAACATTCATAAGAAATACCAGTATTGATGAACTCCCTCAGCTGTTTAATATTCTGAAAGGCAACATGTCGATTGTAGGAAACCGCCCGTTGCCGCTATATGAGGCTGAAAGATTAACCACCGACTATGCGTCAAAACGGTTTTTAGCTCCTGCCGGACTCACAGGCCTGTGGCAGGTTACCAAACGGGGAAAAGCTGATATGACTGAAGAAGAGCGTATCGACCTGGATGTTTATTACGCAGAAAACTTCAGCTTATGGCTGGATCTGAAAATCATCCTGAAAACGTTTCCGGCTGTTTTTCAGAGCGAAAAAGTCTGACGATATCGGTACAAATTAGATCCGGTTATGCGTATTGGAATTGAGGCGCAGCGAATTTTTCGCAAGCGTAAACACGGCATGGATATCGTAGCTCTCGAAATGATTCGGGAACTTCAGAAAATGAATACCGGCCATGAGTTTTTCGTCTTTGTCAAAAAAGATGCGGATCGTTGTCTTGAGCCGGGTGGCGGTGTCCGGATTATTGAAGTTCCAGGCGTTACCTATCCGTACTGGGAACAGCTTATGCTTCCAGCGGCTGCCAGAAAGCACAAGGTGGATCTGCTGCACTGTACCAGCAATACCGCACCGCTTGGCGGTGAAGTACCCCTTCTCGTAACGCTGCACGATATCATCTATCTCGAGAAAAAGCTTGATAACTCCTCGAAAGGGAGCCTGTACCAGCGGTTGGGAAATGTATACCGCCGCTACGTAGTTCCAAAAATCGTAAAGAAAGCCGAAGCGCTGATCACGGTTTCGGATTATGAGAATAAGGTGATCTCAGATTTCTTTTCAGCGGAAAAGCCGGATGTCCGAACCGTCTATAACGGAATTGGCCCAAAGTTTTTTATCGATTCCGCGCCGGAGCAGGCGAGACTGATCTGCGAAAAATATAATCTGCCGGAAGAATATCTGTTTTTTCTGGGGAATACCGATCCGAAGAAAAACCTGCCAAACGTCATTCGGGCATGTATAAAGTATCTGGACGAAAGCGACAATCCGTTGCCGGTCGTTATAGCAGATTATCCCGAAAGCGAGCTGAAAAAATGGCTGAAGGATGCCGGCAAGCCCGAGCTCATCAAACACTTTATCCTTCCCGGATACATGGCCAACGACGACCTTCCGCTGATTTACAATTCATGCACGCTATTTTTGTATCCGTCGCTGCGAGAAAGTTTTGGGATTCCGATTCTTGAGGCTCAGGCTGCCGGTGCGGTGGTTATTACGTCCAATAAGGCTTCTATGCCGGAGGTCTCAGGCGATGCATCCGTATTGATTGATCCGCAGGATGTGGAAGAGCTGGCAGGCCAGATCAGGAGACTGACCGGCGATGAAAATCTGCGGAAAACCTACATCGAAAAGGGCAAAAAAAACGCAGCCCGGTTTTCATGGCGAAAGACCGCAGAAGAGACGCTGGCAATTTATGAGGAGTTAATTCGTAATTAAACGTTCAATATCGCTAATTACAAAACTTATACATATATTTGACATTAGGCGCATCAACTTACAAAAACTCCGCACGGTCGGTGATTCGGAATAATAATTCCGGTTTATTGCCGGCAAAACGATGAGTACACACATCATACTTAATGGTGGCCACACTTTACGGGAGAAACGGGAACCTGTCATCAGAACGGGGAAAAACCTTTGTCTCCGAATCTTGAACCCCGTTTTACTGCTATTCGTTTTTCTATTGGGCGTGAATCCCGCCTCCGCTCAGCTGCTTGATGAGGAGGAAACCGCCTTTCTGGAAGAACTAAAAAAACTGGCCTGGGACAACTACGAGCAGAACAGAATTCCGGAAATCCGCACGCGTCAGGCACAGCTTGAAATCCGCCAGCGCCGCCTGGAATGGTTTAATGCCCTGAACGTTAGCTATGTGTACTACCCCGAATTCACAAGTACAGTTGATCCTGCTCAAAATGAAAATCTGTCAAGATTCGGGCTCGGTTTCAATATCAACATTGGAAGCCTGATGCGCGTACCGGGACGGGTCAGAGATGCGAGGCTCGATCTGGAAGCCGCGCGCTATACAGAAGACATCCAAAAAAAAATGATCGATGCGCAGGTTATTGATCGTTATGCGGTATATAAAATGAATCTGGAGCTGACCCAGCTGCACGAAGAAGCCGTGGATAACGCGCGTTCGATGCTGGAGCTCGTCAGGCAGCAGTTTGAAATGGGTGAAGTTCCTTTTGAAGATTTGCAGCGCGCGACCGAAATGGTGACGCAATCGCGTGAGCGGCTGATCACTGCGCGAAACGACCTGCTTAAGGCAAAAGGCCATCTCGAAGAATTAACGGGCGTGCCACTCGAGGAGGTTTATCAGTAATATGGACCTTTTCTACTTCCTTAAAGTTCTGCAAAAACGTATCGGCCTGCTGATCATCATCCCGCTGATCACCATTATCGTTACGCTCATTTTTGTGATCAACAAACCGAGCTCGTTTTCATCCCGGGCCACGATTTCGAGCGGTGTTACCCAAACGCAGAATATACCCGATCCGCTTGACCGCGAGCCTACATCTCAGAAAGTCCAGAATATATTCTCCAACATGCTTGAGCTGATGAGAGCCAAGCCGATTGTTGATCTGGTGTCGTACGATCTTCTGATTCATGATCTGACGAATGAACCTTTTAGAAGCCCTGACGGAGTTTTAAGAAACCTCCCGGATGAAAGACGCGAGATGTTGGTGGATTCACTCACATACGGTCTTGAAAATCTCACCACGGTTTCCCACAACAGCGAACTTGGTGAAGAGGTGTATCAGCTTCAGCTCGAATTTGAATACGATTATGAATCGTTGCTGAACATGATCCGCGCCGAAAGGCTGAACAGCAGTGATTTCATTCGCGTGGTGACAGAAACGGAAAATCCTGAGCTCTCTGCGTTTATTTCGAACAGCCTCACGTCCAACTTTATCCGGTTTTATCAAACCAGCCAGCGGGACGGACTGGGAAGATCCGTTGAGTTTTATTTACAGCAGGTTCAGCTTCGTGAGCAGGATTTGCAGGAAAAAGTGAAAAGGCTTCAGGATTTCAAGACTGAAAACAGCATTACGAACCTGTACGAACAGACGAAAACCATTGCCGTACAGATTTCGCATATGGAAGAACTGCTCCAGCGGGAGCGCAGAAGCGTACTTGCGTATGAAATACTCACCGACAGCCTGAATTCTGTTTTAAGAGAGGGCGGAGGACGCTTCAGGGAATCAGCTATGGCTGATATGAATATGGAGATCGCCCAGACCAGAGATCGCATCAGCGAGATTAATACGGCGTTATGGCGCGCAAGAGCGGAAGGCAGAACGCAGGTTGCATCTGATTTGCAGCGCGAGCTGGATGAAGAAAGACGAAGAATGCGTCAGTCGTTGTATACGCTGAACCAGAGCGCGATTACCGATCCGAGAATGACGCGCCAGGAACTGCTTTCGTCTCTTTTTAACATCATGATTGAAAAAGAGCTGGCACGGCAGTCTATCGTAACGATTCTGGAAGAAATTGACCGTCTGGAGCGAATCACACGCGATTTTGCACGGATGGAAGCCATTGTAGAAACCTACAACCGCGAAATTGATCTGGCTGAAAAAGAGTACCTGAACATGCTGGATAAGCTTAATACGTTCAGGCTGACGCAGGAGGCGATGCGAACCGGGGCGCAGATGGGAATTATAGAGCGCGCCATCCCTCCAAAAAATCCGATGCCCTCCAAAAAACTGCTTATTCTGCTGATTGCCGCTTTAGGAAGTGCCGCGTTCAGCGTGATCGCTATTTTTGCCATTGAGTTCCTTGATTTGTCGGTACGCTCTCCCAAAGAACTGGCCAACGCCACCGGCCGCAATGTGGTTGGTGCACTGCCCCGGCTAAACGCCAGCGAACTGGATATCCCGGCTATATTTGAGGGAAATACGAAATCCGAGTATGAAATTGCTGCGCTCGAACTGGTGCGGAGTTTCAGGAATTATCTGATCAAAAACCTTCAGGGGAAGCGTCTGCTCATTACCAGCAGCCAGACGACGGAAGGGAAATCATTTCTTTCGGTGATGCTTGCCTACGCTTTCGCCCAGGCCGGATATAAGATTCTGCTGATGGATACGAATACATCCAACAATAACCTGACACTTCAGATGGATGCATCCGAAAGTTTCCAGGGGTTTCTTAAAGGCGAGCTCCGGGCTGATGAGGCCGTGAGAAGTTCATCGCATCCTCAGATTGATGTGCTTGGCTGCACGCCCTCTAACCAGACACCGTTTGAAATTGCCAAAATCGCCGATATTTCCAAAACATTTGAAAATATTGAACGCGATTACGATCTGATCATCATTGACAGCACGGCTATGATGAAAAGCAATCAGGCAAGGGAGCTGCTCCATTTCTGTACGGATGTGGTTTCCGTCTTTGGTGCCGGTAATATCATTGAGCCATCGGCTGCCGCCATTTTCGACGAAGTTGATCAACACGATGTGAGATTCCACGGGCTGCACATGAACAAAATTGAGCGTGAGCATCTGAATGATGTGTATGGTGAGATTGATATCGAACGGGGTGCTTTCAGGAAGTGGATGAAAAGAGTGGTCAGCAGGAAGCTTTCCTGACCGGAAAGGTAGTGTCGCATTGTAAATTAAGAACGGTATCATGCTGATATTAGGAATTATTACAGCCCTATTAACCGCAGTTGTCTGCTTCTACCTGCTGATGCCCGTTTTGTCCGGATTCGTTTCCGTTATTTTTCCGCCTGTTTTCAAGCGTGAAATGCGTACTGAGCTGCCAGACCCGAAAGACCAAACTGATTTTGCCTGTATCATCACGGCCTACAAAGACACTGAATTCGCCTTTTTGCTTGCTGATTCACTGTTTAAACAGCGCTACGAGAATTACCACATTTACCTGGTCGCCGATCGCTGTGAAAAAGCGGATGATGAGCCCGTACACGATAAATTCACGCTGATTTATCCGGAAACGCCGCTAAACTCCAAAGTCGCTTCCATTCAAACCGCAATGGACAGTTTCATCCGCAAACACGAGGCGGTAGTCATATTTGATCCTGATAACCTTGCGCATCCGCTTTGTCTTCAGGAGCTTGGCAGAATGTTCGCCGCAGGCTTTAAAGCCGTTCAGGGATGGCGTACTGCTAAAAACCTGGATACGACGTATGCGTGCCTTGACGCTGCCGGCGAGGCCTATTATCATGTATCACAGCGGATTATTCCGTTTCGTCTCGGCAGCTCGGCCACGATTGCAGGTTCTGGAATGGCTGTGGAGACCGACTTATACCGGAGAATGCTTCAGAAGGGCGGAATTGAGGATGCCAAAGGAAAAGTAATTGTCGCTGAAGACAAGACCCTCCAGGTTGAGCTAATTGCAGAAGGATACGTTATCGCTTACGCGCCCGAAGCTCTGATATTTGATGAAAAAGTAGCCAGCGGTGATCAGGTTCAGCGGCAGCGCACAAGGTGGATCAACTCCTGGTTTTTGTACATCCGGCACGCGGTTAATCTTGCGCTTCGCGGCGCCCTGAAAGGCGATTCCAATCAGCTGATATTTGGTGTGATGATTTCTACGCCACCGCTTTTTTTGCTTATAATCGGGGGCGTTTTCGCAACGTTGATGACGGCATTATTCCTCACATCATGGTGGTGGGTTCCGGCCGGTTCGTTACTGGCCTTTGTGCTTTTCGTTCTGATCTGCCTTGCAGTCGCAAAATCTGACCGCAGAATATGGAAATCACTCATTAAAGCGCCGCTCTTTATGTCGAGACAGCTCTTGGCGTTATTCCGGATTCAGGAATCGAACAAGTCATTTATGGAGACGACGCATCATCAGAAAATGAAAATTGATGATGTTATTGGCCGGGAAGAGGTAGAGCGGCTATTGTCAAAAGAAAATTAGGCCATGTCCAGCACCAAAGCCAATCCGGTAAACTGGTTTAAATCGGGCGCTTACACGCTGATGCACCGCGTAAGCAATCTGCTTTTTGGCTTTGGAAGTTTTTTCATCCTGGTGAGGTATCTGGAAAAAGCGGATTTCGGCGCCTGGGCGCTTTTTATCAGTATTACCGCGATGGTGGAAATTGCGCGGAACGGCCTCATACAAAACGCGCAGATCAAGTTTTCCGTCGGGGCTGACGAAACAGAATATCCCAAGATTCTGACCGCTTCCATCACGCTTAATACGCTGATTACGTTTATTTCCGCCGGTCTTTTGCTTGGATTTGGCGGGATGCTCGGGCAGCTGTGGAGCGCCGAGGTTCTGGGAAGTATGTTTGCCATTTACGCTCTTACCACCATTATCCTGATTCCCCATTCGCAGTTTGCGTTCATCATGCAGGCGAATATGGATTTTGCCGGAATATTCTGGGCAAACCTCTGCCGTCAGGGGATTTTGTTCGGATTTATCATCACGATGGTCCTCACCGGCAACGATTTTACGATTCTGGATCTGGTCTGGGTAATGACCGCTGCCGCTCTGATTGCGGCATTTGTGGGGTATTTCTTTGTCAAGCCACATCTCCGGTTAACAAAATCGCTGGAGTGGGAATGGGTGAAAAAGCTGTTCAGATACGGGAAATTCACGTTTGGTACGAATATCAGCTCAATGCTTTTTTCCAGTATCGATCAGATGATGCTCGGCTATCTGATGAACACTTCGGCCGTTGCACTTTATAACACATCACTGCGGATCGTGAATTTCGTTGAGGTTCCGATGTCATCCGTAGCCGCGGTCGTTTTTCCCGAAGCCGCGCGGCTTGCCTCGCAGGATACCGTTGAGTCCGTTCGCGAGTTGTTCGAGCGATCTGTTGGTTTGATTCTCACGATGGTAGTTCCGGTCGTTATCGGCACGCTTTTGTTTACCGACTGGATTATTCTCATCATAGCCGGTGAGGATTATCTGAGCGCGGTTCCGGTTTTGCAGGTGATCATCTTTTTCAGCCTGCTTCAGCCTTTTGCGCGGCAGTCGGGCACTACGCTGGATGCCATCAACCGGCCGGAAATTAATTTCCGTGTTTTGATTCTGACAGCCGGAATCAACGTGGTTACAAACTACATCTTCATAAACATGTTCGGCCTGATGGGCGCCGCGTATGGTACGCTCACGACGATGGTGATCGCGTTTATCGTCAATTACTTTATCCTCCGCAGGCTCATCGGCGCGAGCCCGATGCGTACCATCACCTACACTTTCGATTTTTACAAACAGGGATATCATTATCTTACGCAAAAGGTTCTGAAATCCGGAAAGGAATGAAGCAAGGAGACTTAAACTGATATGGCACAAAGTGAGAAGCTGAAAAGAAACGATTTAATTATGACCTCGCTTTTCCGGTGGGACGGCCGGTTTTCGTCAAACGCGTGGCGGCTTGCGAATGAGTTTTGCAAGGAAAGGCGAGTATTTTACGTCAACTATCAGTTTACGCTGAAGGATTTAATTGCAGAATGGGACGGCACACAGGTTCAGAGCCGGCGTGGAAAACTGCTGGGCAGAGGGGGGTGGAGCCGGCCCGAAGGATTTCCGCCAAATCTTTGGTCAGTAGACGCCCCGGTTTTTTTGCCGAATAATAAGCTCTCAGATGGAGCACTGTATCGCATGCTTGCCAAACAAAACGACCGCCGGCTCTTCAATACTGTCATGCGTTTGATCCGCCATTTTGATATAAAGGATTTTACCTGGCTGAATGTTTATAATCCTTATATAGGGCACTATCCCCCGAAAGGATTTAATCCTGCCCTGAAGGTTTACTACACGGTGGATGCCATTTCCGAGGATAATTACACCAAAACTCACGGCCCGAGGCTGGAACAAAAACTGATGCGCGAAGCCGATTTCGTGATGGGAACCTCAAAAGAACTGGTGCGAATGGCCGGCAACTACAGCGATGATGTCCATTTTCTGCCAAACGCTGCTGATATCGATCTGTTTAAGAAAGCGAATGATAAAAATATCAGCGTTCCGGATGACATCAGCGATATTGATACGCCGGTAATAATGTATACGGGCAACATCAGTTTACGCATCAATTATCCGCTTTTGGTTAAAACGGCTAAACGGCACACCGATAAAACGCTGGTGATGGTTGGGCCGGTGGATAACAGAGCCTTTAAAGGCCAGGAGTTGTATGATTTGCCCAATGTTCGTTTTACCGGAACCAAAGAAATTGAGCAGCTGCCGGCCTATCTGTCAAGGGCGGATTGCGTGATTATCCCGTTTGAGCTGACTAAGCTGACGGCGAGTATCTATCCGCTCAAAATAAATGAGTATCTGGCATCGGGGCGCCCGACGGTTTTAACCCGGTTCAGCGATCTTGCCGAGTTTGATCACGTAACCTACGTTTCTGATTCTGATGAGGAGTTTATGGATAACATCCAGAAGGCGATTGACGAGAATACGCCGCAGAAGGAGACGGAGCGGGTCAAAGCGTCTGAAGGAAACACGTGGCAAGCCAGAACCAAAACGTTTCACAAGCTTGAGGATCAGTACAGAAACCGCGTTTAGCCACGATTTTACGCATAGTTGGCTATCCCGGATTATTCACGAAGCATTAAAAAATGCGATATAAGCAATGGGTTAATTTTAACTTTTAGCAAATATACATTCCCTCAAATTTGGGTGTGCTATAAGTCGGCGACTTTTTCCCGCTGGCTGCGTTGAAGCTAAAAAAGTGTGCTCAGGGTACATCAGTACCCTTCTGCTCACGTTTTCACCTTCGCCTTGCCAGAGAAAAAAAATCTTGGTGAATAATCCGGGCTATATAATTTGTATTTTTATTTATGATTGTTAAACCGGACAAAGACATAAAAAATGGCACTGAGGAAGAGCAAAATCTCTCCTTACCGGATCAGGGAAGGGAGAAACTGGCCATAGCTCTGTCGGCGGCCATGCTGATTTATTTTTTCATGAAAGTTGTATTCATATAAGGTGAGTGAGTTGAAAACATCAGATAAAACGGGCCGGGATCGTAAAGATGTTGCGGTTGTAATCGTTAACTGGAACACGCTTGCCATGCTCCGGGACTGCCTGAATTCGGTTATTCAGGAAACGCAGGAATACACCTATGAAATCATCGTGGTGGATAACAATTCCCCGGATAAATCAGCGGATATGGTCCGGAAAGAGTTTCCCGACGTCATTTTAATTGCGAATACAACCAATAACGGTTTTGCACCCGCAAATAATCAGGCGCTGAGGATTGCCAATGCGCGTCATTATCTTCTGCTGAATCCAGATACGGTTGTGCTGAATGGCGCAATCGACAAAATGGTAAAGTATATCGACGCCAACCCGGATGTCGGAATTGTAACCTGTAAACTGCTCAATACCGACGGTACGCTGCAAAAATCGGTAAACAACTTCTTCAGCTTTTCCAGATCATTTATCGAAAACCGTTTTCTGGCAAATCTCTTTACGCGCCTTGATCCGAAAGGAAACCGGTTTATGAGCTACTGGGATCACAGCGAAGACCGCGATATCGACTGGGCGTTTGGAGCAGTTCTTTTGTTCAGTCAGGAGGTTTACGATAAGGTGGGCATTCTGGACGACCGCTTCTTTATCTACGCCGAGGAGATGGACTTTTATTTCCGCGTAAAAAAAGCCGGATACAGATCGGTATTTCTGGCTGATGTGGAGATTACGCATCACGGAAAATCCAGCTCAAGACAGCGAAGGGCCGAGATGTTCATTCAGAACTACAAGAGTTTTTATCTGTATCTGCGAAAGCACTATCCCGGATATGTCTATTATCTGTACCGTACACGCGCGTTCATTTATATGCACATTTGGGTTGTTTTCTTTTCACTCAAATATGGTTTTTCCAGGCTGATTATGAAGCCGGATGAGGAAGCAAAAACGCAGATTTCGGTGTATACCGGAACCATAAAATGGCACTACACTAAAGACAGCAAGATTCCGGTTGAGTGAGTTTACCGTAAATATAAAACACGATACGCACCGGGGTAAAAAATCATCTTATACCGGCCGGGGAAAGGACTGGCTTCTCGAAAAGACGATGTATGAGCAGCTTCAAAATCCGATTGGTTATGTGCTTTTCATACTGATTGCGGCATTTATAGGAGTGGTTGCCGCGAAGGGCGGTCTGGCGATATCATTGGCGCTTGTGGTAGCCATCGTGGGCGCTCCGGTCATGCTGGCCAGTATTTTCTACATGAAATTCGGGGTGATTCTGCTCCTCACGCTTTCATTTACCATTCTCGGCGTTAAGCGCATGGTCGGTGATCCGCCTGTAGGAATTGCCCTCGATGCCGTAACGGCAGCACTTTTTCTGGGATTGCTGATCCGCGTCTCACGGGAACGCGATCTCAGTTTTTTGAAAAGCAGCGTAACGGTGTTCATCGTTATATGGATTTTCTTCAACATCCTTCAGTTTTTTAATCCGGATGCCGTTTCCAGAATGGCGTGGGTGTATACCGTAAGAGGTTTTGCGGGGATTATGGTCGTTTACTTCATTCTGATGTATGTCATGAACGATATGCGCTATGTGAAGATGCTTACCTGGTCGTGGATTGGCCTGGCGCTGTTCGGCGCACTCTACGGTTTATTTCAGGATTACGTTGGCCTGAGAGGATTTGAATGGCGCTGGCTTGCCTCCGACATGGAGCGCTTTTCACGATATGATCAGTGGGGGCAGGTGCGAAAATGGTCCATGTTTTCTGATCCGGTTGTGTTCGGTTTTTTGATGGCGTATTCAAGCGTGGTGAGCGTCGTGCTCTCCACAGCTTTTAAGCAGCAGTGGATCAAAATTGCGCTGTGGGCTACCGCGTTTATTATGTTTCTGGCGATGCTGACAACCGGAACCCGCGCTGCATACGTACTGCCATTTGCAGCCCTCGGTTTTTATGTATTGATGAACCTCACATTCCGGAGTTTTGCCATTGCAGCGGTTATCGGCGTAATGGGCGTTGTGCTGATCACCATCCCGACAGAAAATGTACAGTTGGTTCGTTTTCAGAGCGCGTTCAGCCCCACCGAGGATGCTTCGTATGAAGTCAGGGTTCGTAATCAGCAGTTTATTCAGCCATTTATTCAGTCGCATCCGATGGGCGGCGGACTTGGAAGCACAGGCATCTGGGGCCAGCGTTTCGCGCCCGACTCCCCGCTTTCCCAGTTTCCTCCCGATAGTGGATTTGTTCGGATTGCCGTTGAAACCGGCTGGGTGGGTTTATTTCTGTTCATGGCGCTGCTGTTTGTGATTATCGTTACGGGCGTGCGCAATTATTACCGGATTCGAAGTCCCGAAATCAAATCCTATCATCTTGCGTTTCTGCTTACGGTGATTATGCTGGTAGTGGCAAGTTACCCGCAGGAGGCGATAACCTCGCCGCCAAGCAGCGTGATTTTCTATATCTGCGTGGCCGGAATGATAAAACTGGTTCGCATCGATAAAGAAAAACATCAGAACGAAAAACTCGCCGAACATCCCAAAAGTGAGGTGGCATCATGATTCCGCTTCGGGTTCCCGATTGGGTATGGATGCATCAGTTCGAGTATGAAGATTACAAGGCCGTTGATCCCAAAATAACAGACCGGATCAGAAATGGTTTAAAGAGATTTCATCCGGATGAGGAGACGCCTGTTGTTTCGGTAATGATACCGGTCTGGAACGAAGAGTTTAACATCCTGCGGACGCTCTCTTCTCTGGCTGAACAGAAAACATCCTACAAAACGGAGCTGGTTTTAATCAATAATAAGTCAACAGACCGTACCTGCGAAATTCTGGATTTTCTGGGAGTGGCCTATATTAATGAACCGACGCAGGGCATCAGTTTTGCACGCCTGAAAGGGCTGGAATCGGCGAGGGGACGCATTCACCTTTGCGCTGACGGAGACTCTACCTATCCGCCAAACTGGATCGAATCACTTGCCGGTGCGCTGGATAAAAATCCGGAAGCCACGGTGGTTCACGGAACTTACGCGTTTATCCCCGCAGAAAATATCAGCAGGATGAGCCTCGCCATTTATGAGATGATCGGCCGGATTCCGGTTATGCTGAGAGGCAAAGAGCGCAAATATCTCAGCGTGTACGGGTTTAATTTTGGTTTTCGCACGGAGCAGGGCAAAGAAGCCGGCGGTTTTGATACATCCAGAAAAAGATGGTCGGATGGCGTGCTTGCGTATGATTTATCGCAGAAAGGCGAAATTTTTACTGTAAAAGGCCCCGATACGCGCGTATGGACGATCCCACGGAGGATACTTGCCGATGGCGGCCTGATCCCGGGAGTCTGGCTCCGGGTCAAAAAAGAGCTGGGTCAGCTTGGCGACTACTTTTTGCGCAGAAAAGTAGAACGCTGAGATATTATCGCCGATGCCGGAATATGTGAGAGGATAGGATATCAGAAATTAATTTATGTAATCTCCTGATTATTAAATATCATTAATTAATAATTTGTGGTATTATAATCAATTAATCATAACTCAGCGAACAGCGCATGTCGGGCACTGCCAAAAAAAACTTCGATCAGTTCAGGATTCGGCTGGATGGTGAAGACAGCCGGAAGAAAAGGGTTGATGCTGCGCTTCGTTTGCTTGAAGAGAACTACCTGACCAGCGAAGATGCTGAAGTTGTTGAGAAAGAAAATCGCGATCCCGACGAAACAGAAGACAGATTCAGGAAAATCAGTAGTGCGATAAAGAATAAGGGAGGCCGGGATCAGCGGCTTGATGAAATTCTGAGTTTGCTTGAGACAGCGCGCATCGACAGCCGCGACGCGGTGCGCCTGAAGCGGAAAAAACTCCGCAGATCCGTTTTCCTGAACTTCATGAGCGGGCTCATACTGCTGATACTTGCCGTGCTGATCATCGTTTATGATCCGCCGTATTATCTAAAGGGGCCCACGGTATTCAAATTCAACGTGAATGACGGCGTTACCGTCTCAGATCTGGTAGCGCTGGCGATGATCGGCCTGGCAAATTACAACCTGATTGCGGGATATTACTCCGTTTCCAAGCTGAGAGGCTACGATTGATGCTGCTCCCTCAGCAGGTCGTTGATCGTTTTAACCGGGTTGAATGTGATAACCGGAGCTTCCATAAAAACGTTGATCCAGTGCGCCATTGCTCCGTTCCAGAGCCCCGGTAGTTCGAGCGCTTTCAGCTGCCGGCCGTCTTTCGATTTGTTGGCGATAAACGACGTATCCGGATCTTTGAAATCATTCAGGTTAAACGGTTTGCCTTCGTAATTGGTAACGCAACAAACCAGGTCGGTTGGATTAAAGTGCGTAGACTGTTCCATGATTTTTTTCTGATCCGGATTTTCCAGATCAATTTGAGAGGTTTCCACAATTTGCAGCGTGATGGTGCCGTCTTTTTGCCGCACCCAGAACGGCCCTCCGCCCGGCTCGCCTTCATTAACGACCATTGCACAGACCCGGATCGGACGGTTGAGTAGTTCTTTCAGTTCCTCTGCTTTACCAAGTTCCGTTTTCGAACTGAATGAATCGGAAAGCGTAATGTTCAGCTCATTTTGGGCAAATGCTGCTGCTTCATCCAGAGTGGAAAAATCGGCTGCATCAATTTTTCTCAGATGTGAAAACACCTTATCCCGGACTTCAATCAGCTTGCCGCCGATTGCTTTTTTGTAGAGGTAGGTTTCATCCCGAAGCCTTTCCGGCACAATGTTGTCGATATTTTTTATAAAGACGAGATCCGCCTCAAGCCGGTCCAGGTTATTCAGCAGCGCGCCGTGTCCGCCGGGACGAAACACGGGTTTGCCGTCCTCATCCAGAAACGGCTCGTTGTTCATATCCGCTGCCAGTGTATCGGTCGATTTTTCCTGCTCGGAAAACGAAACGTCCAGCGTGATGCCATCTTTTTCGTATTTCTCCCTAAGATTTTCGAGAAGGGCGTCAAATTCATTCTGAAATTCAGGTGAAATCGTAAAGTGGATGAGAACCTTTCCGCCCTCCTGTTTTGCGTACACAAGGCCTTCGGCAAGATGCTCCTCAAAAGAAGTTCTGGCACCGTCATCATATTTGTGAAACTTGATCAGCGCTTTTGGTTTGTTGCTGTAGTTCAGCCCGTTTTCACGGAGCGTGTACTCAATCAGCGGCCGGTAAATTCCCTTATCGATCAGCTCGCCTGAAGTCATTCCGTCACTTTGCAGCACAACTTTCAGATCTTCCCAAAAAGCGAAATCCCTGATTCTCTCGATGAACGTTTTGGTAAACACATTCTCCGGCTCAACGCTTTCCAGCGTTTCCGGGCTGATGTCATCATACTTATTCAGCATGGACTCCAGATCCCTGAACATACGCGACGCCGCGCCTGAAGCAGGCACAAACTTCATAACTCTGGATTTTTGAGCTCCTGAATCAAAGATTTTATTGAGCTTATCGAGTTCGTCTTTCCCGACTTTCAGGATGCCGTCGCCAATCGTTGCGGCACGATCCAGATCAACCGGCTGAGTACCTTTTCTGAACAGCTTCAGCTGCCGTTCGGCTTCCTCAAGAGAAATACCGTGTTCCTTGATGTAATTCGTAAGATTTTCAGGGACTATAGAAGACATAATTTATTTCAATAATTTGTGATTCAGGTTTAATAACTTTCAGCCTGACGAAATTGAATATCAGTAATTGTATGATCAACATTAAAAATCGCGGTTTATCAGTCTGATACGATATTAATTTGATGTATATTATCAAAATAAACTGTTGTATTCTCAGAAAGTATCTTTTGATGCTGTAATTACAGAGGTAAACTAACGCAGGTTTTTGGAATTTAAGGATATAGAATGTTTACAAGGGTGGAAAAACGAGGAGCTGTAACCATCGTTAATATCCAGTTAACGCAGGGCACGGCAGGAAAGGCGGATGCGGTAAAAAACGAACTTTTCCGCATCACAGACATGGGTCAAAAGTATATCGTTACAGATTTGAGCCAGATTGAGTTTATCGATTCCAGTTTTCTGGGAGCGTTGGTCAAAGGTTTGAAGTACGCCATGGAAAACAACGGTGATCTGAGAGTCTGTGGCTTAAATCCATCTGTAAAAACCATGTTTGAGCTAACGAAACTCGATAACATTTTTAAGGTGTACAAAACCAGAGAAGATGCCATTGCAAGTTTCAGCTGAGCGGCAGAGTAAGCGTTTACCCGTTCGGAACGGCAGTATAGTTACGGTTTTAAAAAACATTATCATAGTTGCAGACTAAGCGAAAAATATTGCTTGTTGAAGATGAGCCTACGATGCAGTATCTGTTTGGCTTCAGCCTGAAAAAAGAAGGCTACGAAGTTAAAACGGCGGATAACGGCGTGAAGGCTCTTCAGGTTCTGGAAGATTTTCTTCCGGATGCCATCGTCTGCGACATCATGATGCCGGAAATGGACGGTTTTGGATTTCTGAAAGAAATCAAGAGTTCGGAAAAATATCAGGATATCCCGTTTGTATTTCTAACCGCACACGACGTTGAACAAAACATCCTGAAAGGCCTGAATCTGGAGGCCGATGATATCATCGGGAAATCTGACGGCGTAAAAGTACTCCTCTCAAAACTCAGCAGCATTTTCCGAAAGCGTAATGAACTGAAGACCCGTATAACCAGCGAACTGGATCAGGCCTCGAAATCAACGGGAGTAATTCTTCAGCCGGAAAAGCCGCCGCATCTGGATTTTATTACGATGGAGCATTTCCACGAAAGCAATGAAGGCATTCCCGGCGGTGATTTTATTGATTACATAAAGATCTCGGAAAATAAAATTCTGGTAGTTCTGGGCGATGTGATGGGCAAAAAATGGAAAGCCTGGGTTTTTGCTCACGCCTACATTGCCTACATTCGTTCGTCGGTCCGGGCTATCGTTGAGGAAAGCGAGGAGGCGATCAGCACATCCGAGGTGATGCGCGAAGTAAACCGGTTCGTTTACAGGGATGATAAAATCGGCGAAGCCCTGTGCGCGCTGACCCTGATGCTGATATCGCGTGATCCTAAAACAAACTCGGTAACCATATCTCTGAGCAACAGCTTGCAATACCCGATTTTGCATTATAAAAAACAAACTGACGATGTGCATCCGGTTCAGGTAAACTCCTCGTTAATTGGTTTCAAAGCCGACAGTAAATTTGAGGAACAGAAAATTATTCTCCGACCGGGCGACGCCGTTTTGGCTACCACAGACGGAATTTCGGAATTCATCAATGGCGAAAAACCTCAGCATGGATTTGA
>PXAI01000105.1 GCA_003567135.1 Balneolia bacterium
CCCGCTGCGGCAGGCTGGTACTATAACCCCAATCTTCCACTGAGCCATCGGAGTTAATCTTCGCAAACTGCACGTCATTCAAATAATTTGATCCGTCGTGCCCGCCAAGCACGTAAAGATTATTGGCATACGTGATAACCGTATGCCCGCTACGAGCAACATTCATCGCCTCCGTTGTTGACCAGCTTGCACCTATATCGCCTCCACTCGACAGATCTGGGCTGACATAAACTGTATCAAATGTCGTCGAGCCATCTCGGCCGCCCACGACATAAAGCCGATTATTCCATGAACCAGCACCAATCTCTGTTCGGGCTGCTGGCAAGCCATTGCTCGCCGTCGACCAATCATCAATATTACCGTTACTGTCTGGAGTGGCATAGTACACCGTTGATTGCGCGGCCCCGCCGTCGTTTTGCCCGCCAATGTAATACAGCGATCCGCCCGCAGCCTCTAGCTGCCCCCAGGCTCGACCTGCTGGCAACCCCTCTGTCGCCTCGGACCAACTGCCGATTGTACCATCAGGTAAAAGCTCAGCATACTGCACGCTATCAGTTGTATTCGTACAATCGCTCGCACTTACGCAACCGCCAGCCAGATACATACGACCACCCACCACAGCGGCGCTTCCACCGAGTCGATCGGTGCTGAATTGATTACTAGCAGTTGTATAGTCAGTTGGTGATCCGCTAAAGTTATTGTAGAGCTGGAACGTCTGTACTGTCGTGGTCGTATCAAGGCACGTTGCTGGCGGCTCACCAGAGCTACAGCCACTCAGTGTGTAAACAAAACCACTCGACACCACCGCTCGAGAATCCCAGCGTGGATTCACTGTCACCTCGGACGTCGTAAACGAACCGATACTGCCGTCACTTACGTCAATCTTGGCAAACAACAGATCACGTAAACCAGTCTCTTCAGCGAAGCCAGCCAGCCCGTATAAATAGCCGTTATAGGCAAACGCAATACCGCGGCGACGCGCTGGCTCGAGTTCGCTATCAGCCGTCAGCCATATGTCATCTTCAACGGCCACGATATTATTGCTGTCGTCAATCTGCGCATACATCACCTGACCGCGCTCACTCTCATTCGGACTACGACCACCAATTAAATAGATGTAATTAGCATAGACTGTCCCCGCCATCACGGCCAAACCCTGATCCCCAGCCGTACCTGGCTCAGCGTCAAGCTGCAGCTGACCGCTCGTCGTACAAGCATCTGCGCCAGTCCCAAGCGCGCCAGTAGTTGTGATACTACACTTATACACTTCATTAAATATATCATTATCGCAAGCCAAACCATCACCAACACCATTACAACCACCTATGACATAGAGATTGCCTGGATTTGAGGCAGCGTCTTCTGGATTGGCTCGTGAAAATACATATTGGTATCCCTTTGCATCGCCTAGGCCAACATCAGCAAACGACTGAGAAGTCCAGCCATCGAGCGAACCATCTTCATTGAGCTCTGTGCGCCATACGTTTGACTGCCAATCAATACCGTTTGTACCGCCAATCAGATACATCACATTATCAAACACGGTATAGCCAAAACCAGCCAAGCCATTTCTGTTTGTAGCCCCGCCAAATATTTCGTCGCTCTCAACGCACCAGCTACCGTAATACTCTTTGCCAGGCCCATCACAGCTTTCGGGGCGCCTCAACGTTCCATCAGAAGCAATTGCCGAGTAAGCGGTGTTACTCGACGTCTCTGGCTGATTTCCCTGGCGGCAAAAAAAGTTATCCGTTACCCGACAACCGCCCACATAGTACACGTAGCCGTTATTGATGATTGCACCACCAGACATGCCACCAACTTGCCCCGCCGCAGAACCCGCTGGGGGGGTATCACAGTCGTAGGGATCAGACCCAGTGCAATTACCGCTGCCTTCTGGTTCTGAATTGCTCACTGTACTTGCATCACCGTCTTGATTGATGCTGCCATAATCAGAGCGAAATATCACATCGACACATTGACCATCCAGTCCACTCTGCGCTGCGCATCCACCAATACTGTAAATCGCGTTGCGCCACGACACCATATCGTGCCCAAAACGCAATGACGTCAAGCCTGGTATATCATCCCAATCTGTCAGACTGCCGTCGGCGTTGATACTCGCGAGCTGCACATCGCCCTCGGTCGTCTCGCAATAACCAGATGTCGCATTAACATTGGAGCAGCCACCATTCATATAGATATAACCACCATAAACTGTCGTGTAGCTGCCGCCCCACGTCATGCGCGCATTGGTAAACGATGACGTCTCCACCCAATTATTCATCGTGCCGTCATTATTGAGCTTCACATAATGCACGCTATCCTGTAGCGTACCGTTGCTATTACCACCGATTAGATACATATAGCCGTTATATATCTGCGTGGAATGGCTGTACCTAGCTGATGGCAATGACGACATACCACTCGTCGTCCAGTTAATTAGTTCTCCTGTCGGGCCAATCTGGGCCGATAGCACCGTGTCTCTCCCGCCAGAATCCGCCGTTGATTGTCCGCCGACGATATACATTCGATTGTTGTACGCAACTGCCTGCATGTAAGCCAGGTCTGTATCGAGCGACGTGTCTTCATACCAATATGTCCAGTTCGCTGGGTCTTCATCCGTTGGATGCCACAAGCTCGGCTCGCCATTCGCGCCCAATTTTGCAATATATACTGTGTCTTGGCGCTCGCCCAAGTCGTTTTCACCACCGAACACATAGAGGAAGCCATTATACGCCACGAGTGAATGTCCCTGGCGCTCCTGTGGCAAAGCATAATCTGGTAATGTGCACCAGCCAGCACACACACCACTGCCTGGATTCGGGCTCTCGATCGCACCGTTAGTTTGATTTAAGCGCGCCCACCATACTTCGTCTCGCACCGCTCCTTCGCCACCTTCGCTATAACTCACCACGACAATTCCATCACCACCAGCTTGGCCGCTTGACCCTGCTGTGCCGCCAGCGCCAGCCACTCCAGCGCCATTTCTGTCAGAGTCGCCACTATTACCCGGGTTCATATTGCTACCAGATGCCGTAACTGATGGCGCACCAGTGGTATAGCTTGAGCCGCCACCGCCGCCAGCGCCACCATTATATTCATTATTTCGACGACCGCCGCCACCGCCGCCGAAGTAGCCACCACCACCACCGCCGCCGCCTGGCCGCTTATTAGGGCCTCCGCCATTCTGCTGCTGACCACCACCACCGCCGCCATTTATACCGCCGCCGAAGTAGTCCCCTGGCTGTGATCCGCCGTCACCGCCTTGTAGACTCGCACCAGCAAAACCATCTGTATTACCACCAACCCCACCAGCCAATTGAGTACCGCCGCCGCCACCTGTAGTGTTTCCGTTGCCGCTGCCTGATGAGCCGCTGTTGCCACCACCAGGTCCGCCTGGTGAACCTGGCGCCCGAGCTGCTGACCGATCATCAGCGTTACCGCCACCACCGCCGCCGCCGCCTGCGGCAACAACAAGCGGAGTAGCGCCACGCAGTACTCCACTATAACCACCACCGCCGCCGCCGTCTCCAGAATTTGTACCAGTTCCAACTGCATTCCCGCCGCCGCCGCCGCCGCCCACTCGAATCTCTAGACTTTCTTCTGGCGTCACCGAGAATGTCGTTGATGCATAGCCAGCGCCAGCGCCATTGCCACCTGCGCGATCTGGTGCAGCGCCGCCGCCACCACCGCCGCCACCCCAGGCTTTTACCGTGAGAGATGTTATATCTTCTGGCACAGTAAACGTAGCCGTGCCAGGCGTATCATAAATAGTGGTCACGACACCACCCTCAGCACTTCCGCCTACGGTATAAATATACCCTCCAGCTACCGCAGTCGCCGTAAAGGCTCGCGGCTCATTGAGATCCATCGTGCCAAGCCAGTCATCAAAGCGCGCGCCCGTTGTACTTCCCTTTAGGATGAGTTCATTCTCGGTATTAAAGTCAATATTCGTCTCATTATTGCCCCTCATCAGCTTAGCGGCTGTTTCCACGTATACGCTCGGGTCAATGCTCAGCGGATATGTTGCATCCTGCAGTCCACTGGCGTGAATTGTCAACTCGTTATTATGTAGACTAAACCATGTCTCTACATCACTACGCGTTTCATGTGGCTCAATCACGAACGGAGCTGGAATGCGAAACAATAGCTGCGTTTTCTCGGACCGCTCTCGCAAACGCTTCAGTAGCTCAGCATCTTCTTCGCTGCCCGTACTAACATTGCCCATAATAGATGAGTCTGGGCCGTACACCCCCAATGAACCATCCGACTCCATGCGCATTTCAAGCCCGTCACTAAGCGACACTTCATAGCTAAATGACACCTCATCACCCTGATATTCATGCAAAATGATGTCCTGCTTGATGCTCGTAGCGTTTAAGGTATAGACCTTCGTCGCATTATTTCCAGCTAGTGGATAGACGGCACGGTTAATATTTTTTTGCGGTATACCGACCCGAAACTGCGGCGTAAATGTTACGTCAACATTATGCACTGGATCGCTCACCGAAACAGCTCCGTCTTCTGACAAGCCACCGAATCGAGCGCTCAGCTTCGGCGCCAGCAACTCTCCAGCTACCTCGCTGCCAGGCTGATAGTTTTCGTTGTACACCA
>PXAI01000370.1 GCA_003567135.1 Balneolia bacterium
AGTATCTTGTAGTTGTCTTTCATAAGTATATGTTTTGGTTTTGATAATGAACGATTTAACAAGATTCAGATTCACAGAGTGAATTGAATTAACTTGATTTAACTCTACGCAACACCCTCTGGATATTTGTTAAACCGGTTTGCATACATTTAATAATAATCAAACACGTATGTAAAATGAATTTTTTGAGGTATGGAGAGAGGTCTCCGTTTGTGTTAGGAAAGCCACTGAACAGCCCTCAATTGATGGTTAAGTATATTTTATTCATGAATTTGAGTATAAGATCATTCAAGTGGAGCGGAAAAAAGATTTAACACTTATTCTTCCGCTCAGATGCTATATGCAAGGGGTTGGAGGGGTTCCTGATGTATTTTGTTAAAAGTAGTCATTGATGTAATTACTTGTTTATTTCAAGCCATTTGAGCGTTTTTTTCGAGCTATACCGGTAAAAAACAGATGCGATTTTTCTCAACAAAAGTTTTTTTTAGTCTGTTAACCATTAGGATTCATAGGTTTGGGGATAATATTTCGCAGCATTATCAGAAGCCGTTGGAATAGCCGGGTTTTTAAAGGAAGATGATCAATGATTTCGGAAAGTATAGAACGATAAATCAGGATGCTTTATAACAGGTTTTATAAGCACAAAAAAAGCCGCGCTTGTTTCCAAACGCGGCTTTTTAAATTTCAGCCGTTGATGGCTAAAGATGCGGTGATTACTTCACGAGCATCATTTTCTGTGTTTGCACGAAGCTTCCGGCCTGCAGCCTGTACAGGTAGATACCTGAAGCGAGTCTTGAAGCGTCGAAGCTTACGGTGTGCGTTCCTGCGTTCTGCATTCCGCTAACCAGTGTTGCAACACGCTGGCCCTGAACGTTGAAGATATCGAGGCGAACCTCAGAGGCTTCAGGCAGGGCATAGGTGATGTTAGTTGACGGGTTGAACGGGTTCGGATAGTTCTGGCCAAGCGCGAACTCGGTTGGGATGTCGTCGGTGTATTCAACACTTACGTCCATCAGGTTGTTGTAGAATACAACATCCAGAACCTGATCTTCGCCAACGAGAACGACTACGCGGTCTTCAGCGCCGTCAGGGCCAACCTGACCTTCCCATCCGTCATTCGGCAGGTTACGGTCATCACCGGCTACGATGAAGTATTTGTAGCCATAGGTTGTTCCGGCTGCGCCTGAAAGTTCGTAGGCGATGGTGTACACGCCGGGCTCATCGCCTTCAACGAGTTCTTCACCTTCAACCACGCTCCAGTCGTTGAATCCGCCGCGCAGGTAAACCATGTCGCCCACGGATGGATCAAAGTTACCGAGTTCTTCCTGAACGCTCATATTCACCTGGAAGGTAACCATTTCAGCATCATCTTCAGCTTCGATCACATCAAGTGTAACCGGTATAGAAACAGATGGCGTTACGGTTGAGTTGGTCGAAACAATCATGTTCGCCATATACTGACCGATTCCGAGATCGGAAGCATCTGCGGTAACGGTTATGTCGACAAAACTGCCCGGCTCGATGACGCCTTCCGGCTCATCAGCTGAGAGCCATTCCACACCGGCATCTTCGGCAACAACTGCACGAATCTTCCAGTTACGGATGAAGTTGGCTCCGAAGTCAGGCATTTGCGCCCATGAGCCCTGGAAATTAATCCATCCACCTTTTCCATCAGCGTACGGGCTCTGGAAGTCGGTCGTGGACGGGAAGGTATCATCTGCGTTACCGGCAACCTGATGCCCAATCCAGTACTCGAGGCCTTCCTGAAGCTCGATAGGCGTTTCAAGAATGTGGGTGGTGTAATCTTCAACCACTACATCATCGGTGATGTTCATGGAGTAGATTTCAGTTCCCGGATCACCAAACGAGCCGCCTTCCCATATTTTTAATTCAAGTGAAGCAAAGCTCAGCTCGCTCATATGGATGCGAATAGCTGTAAGCATGTGGCTGCCGTAGAAATCGCCGAGTTCGTCAGCGGTGAAACGGGCAGCACCCAGCCATGTTGGCCCGGCAGAAACGGCACCTTCGGTTGTTGGATCATAGAAGAAGAGGTCTACTTCATGATCGTCAAGAAGGGTTACGTCGGAAGCGGATGGTGTACGGCTGTCGGGAGCAGCTTTCAGCGCACTTGATACGTGCATTGGGTTCGCGGCAAGCGGCATCATGGTTACACGTGTAGCCTGAGCCAGCCTTTCATTCACGGTAGCCTGGTCAAGACCGCGGCTACTTGATACAGCCGGTTCAGCAGCAACGCGGTTGCCGCCCGGTGCCAGCTCGAATGAGCCTGGTGCAACACGTACAGCGTCTTCGCTGAAGCCGATGTTGTACGCCATAGCGGTGCCGCCGGTGTTATGCAGACGAATCATCTGATCGCCGGTTGAACCTTCTACAACTTCGAAAGCGAGTGCATCAGGATCAGTTTCCAGAATACCCGGATCGATACCTTCACCGCGGAGCTGTACAAACAGCGGGCTTGGTGTGGCATCACTGTAAATAAACAGGGTACCGATTTTTTCGCGAACCAGAATCGGGGCGAAAGTAATCTGCAGCGGATAAACCTGGCCAACCTGCAGTTCTACAACTTCCGTATCAACGATATACGCATCACGGTTTGTGTTGAAGAAAGAGATGGTAAGCACATCGGTTCCGGTGTTTTCAACTTCGAGGAATTCCACAACGGCTTCACCGGTGAATACCTGGCCAAAGTCGATCAGATCAGCTGAAACGCTGATTGCAGGTGTACCGGTAACGTTCATGGTTGTAGGAACGCTAACGAAGGCGTTTTCACGGTCGTTGGTTTCGATATCGATGCTGCTGGTGTATGTACCACCGATGAATCCGGTAGCGTCGAAGGTAACATCAATAACAACTGATTCACCCGGATCAACAGAACCGAAAGAAGGTGAAACTGATCCCACAACATCAACAGGCAGGCCGAAACGTACGGCAAGTCCGCTCTCTACGTAAGGAGCGTTGAAGGTAACCTGAAGACCGTCGGTTCCGTCAGCATTCTCGATACCTACGGTGTTTCCAGCTGTATCGCCGTCGATAGAGAAGTACTTGTAGGTGATTGAACCGTTTGGTGAGAATACAGCCTGGAAGGTGAATGTTCCGCCACCGCCGAATGACTTCTCAACATCATCCCACTGGATAATGAAATCAACGCCATCGTAGTAGGTGTAAACACGGCCCTGGGTACGCATGTCGAGGTCATCCCAAAGTACGGCAACGTGGTTGTTCGGTGCTGCAGGGTTTGGAATTGCGGTGTTGGTAAAGCCACCACCGGTAAACATGTTGAAGTTCACCCATCCGTTTACAGAAACGGTAGCTTCGGTGTATTCTTCTCCGTAGAATTCAAATTCAAACGGGAATTCAACGGCTGTGTTACCATCCCAGGTACCGGTAAGTGCGGTAAGCTCGGTTCCGATATCAGAAATATCAACCCAGTTGAAGATTGGTCCGCCTGGTTCGTTTGAGTCGATCCAGACATAGCCAAACTCATCAGGTCCGCCGGCTCCGAGGAGGTTTACGTTACCGTAACGGTAATCTTCCTGGCCTTTGCTCAGCTCGTCGAAACCGTTGAATGTACGGGTATCGTTTTTCTGAACGCCGGGCTCGCTGAGGCGACCCATAGCAGCGAATTCAGGGAAGCTGAAGTCGAGACGGCCTGTGCCTGTGTTTGAGATCGTTAGCTGCTCAACAGTGGTTTCATCAACCATGAGTTCAGCTGTAAGTGACGTCGGATCCACTTCGATAGTGGCAGGCTGTACGCCTTCACCGCTGAGTGATACCATGAATGTTGGATTCAGCACGTCGTTGCTCTGGATGACCAGGTTGCCGGAAACATCGCCCTCAGCATCAGGTGTGAAGGTTACTTCAACGTTGAGGCTTTGACCCGGATTCAGAACCTGAGCCTGTGAAATGTTGTCGCTGAATACAGGGTTATCAGTTGTGATAGAAAGGATAGCAAGGTTTGATGATCCTTCGTTTGTCAGCGTTACAACCTGTGTCAGATCGTATCCAAGCGGAACTTCACCGAAATCAACATCATCTGGATCTGCGGCGACGATCGGGCCCGGCTGTGAGCCTACCCGCACATTATCGAAGTCCATCCAAAAGTCGCCGGTTCCAAGCCATTGTCCTACGATTCCAACCTGAATAATCTCACCGCTGTAATCAGATAAGTCATAGGATTTTACGGCGTAGCTGGTTGAGGGAATGTGATTGTTCTCGTCAATTACTTCCAGTACTTCATAAGTGCTGCCGTAATCAGTTGAAATCCATACTTCAAAATACACATTGGCAGCAGGCGTTGCATCACCCTGGTTGCCTGGTGCACTAAAATCATAATCCACAACACGGTATGCAAATTCGAAGACAGGGTCATTACCGGCATCAACAAAATTTGTAAACCAATTACCATCCTGTGTTCCCACACTCCAGAAGTTTCTGGTTAAGCGAACTGAATTATCAACGCCTCCATCTACCCGGGTTAAGAAACCTAAAGCAGACCAGTTGTCGGGTAACTGGAATCCAGCCAGTTCGTTGAAATCTTCAAGAATGAAGTTTGAAATGACAGGTTCTTCAACATTTGCAGTTA
>PXAI01000037.1 GCA_003567135.1 Balneolia bacterium
ACGAAAACCGTGGTAATCAGAGCCGCCTGTCGCGATAAGTCCGTTCTGCTCGCTAATTTCCCTGTATCGTTTCTGCAGCAGATAGTTATGGCTGGGATGGATATACTCAAAACCGTCGATTCCGGCCTCAATAAAGTACTTTATATCCTCTTCAACATAGTACAGCCCGGGATGCGCCAGAATACTTATGCCTCCGGCAGATTTAATCAATCTGATAACTTCTTCCGCTGATTCGTAGCCAATTTTGAAATAAGCCGGTGAGCGATTTCCGAGATAACGGTCGAACACAACCCTGACGTTAGGCGCCATCCCCTTGCTTACCATAACTTTGGCAAGGTGGTTCCGGCTGATATTCATGGTTCCCGCTTCGCCGATAACTTCTTCTATAGAGATATCAAAACCCATTTTGCCCAGATTCTGAATCATACGCCGGGCGCGCTTATAGCGGCGTAGCTTCTGGGATTTTACGAACGCGCTGAATTCTGCATTTCCAAGATCAAATCCATATCCCAGAATATGGCATTCACGGTCTTTGTACTCACTGGTAATCTCAATTCCCGGCAGGACTTCAACGCCAAGATCATCGCCGGCTGACTTTGCTTCGAAATAACCGGCATAGGTGTCATGATCGGTTATTGAAATTGTGCTGAGCCCTTTTTCAGACGCTTTTTTAACGATATCGGCAGGTGCTAATTTCCCGTCGGATTTTTTTGTGTGAATATGGAGATCCGCTTTGGGGGATTTCATCACTTATCTCCGGCCAGCAGCGCGTCGTATTGACTTCGGTCACCAAGAATTTCGAGCGACCGGATTACAAGCGGATCAAACATGAGGGATTTTTTTTGGCGCCCTTCCCTGCCTTCGTAACGCGACACAATTTCAAGTAAAAGATCCGTTGAGATAGGATCTTTGCTATCAATCAGCGCGGTTTCTTTCATCTCATCAACCTGACTCCGGAGTCCATGAATATATCTGACATCAGCCTGCGGCATTTCAGCGAGAAGCTGTTCCTCCAGGCTGGCAATCATCCGCTCTGAACGGGATTCGTAGCTGAACTCAATTTCATCGAGATACTCAAGAAACTTATCAAAAAGTTCTTCGGATGACAGCTGTGATGCGTCGGCTTCCGGATTTTCTGAAACATACCGGTTTGCAAACTGGAAGAAATGGTTTCCGCGATGCAGCGCAACTTCAACCATACTTTCTGATGGCTGCTCGATTACCACATCCGGAAGGATCCCTTCAGCCTGATAAACGGTTCTGCCGTTCTTAGTTTCAAAAGCAATGCGCTCCCGCTCTTCATCACCGCCGGCAGCGTTATAATCAACCGACTGGATACTGCGGCCACTTGGTACAAAATATTTCGATGTGGTGATTTTCAGCGCCATATTGTAGGAAAGCGGACGCACAATCTGCACCAAACCTTTTCCAAAACTGGTCTCACCCACAATTACGGCTCGGTCATGATCCTGCAGCGCGCCGGTTACAATTTCGGATGAACTCGCGCTTCCGCTGTTCTGAAGCACCACAAGCTGGCGATCACCAAACATAGCGGGACGCTCAGTGCGATACGCCTGCCGCATGCTCTCGGCTTTTCCTTCGGTACGAACCACTTCAAGGCCTTCCGGCAAAAACAGCTCGACCGTGTTTACGGCTTCAGATAAAAGTCCGCCGGGATTATTTCTGAGATCCAGAATCAGGCTGTTAACCTCGCTCTGCTCTTCAAGCTCGCTGAGCGCTTCGGCGATATCGTTCCCGGCATTCTGGGTAAAGCGACGCAGCAAAACGTAAGCCACTCCCGCTTCTTTATCGGCAAATCCGGCAAAACTGACGTTACGCACTTCGATACGCTCGCGCTCCAGTTCAAAGGTAAGCGGATCCTCAATGCCAAATCGCTCAATAATCAGCGTAACGGATGTTCCCGGTTCGCCACGAAGCAATCCCTGAAGATCCTCCATCGTAAGCTCATCGGTTTTGATATCATCCACCTGAATAATCGTATCTCCGGCGCGAACGCCTTTCCGGTGAGCCGAATATCCTTCAATTGGCGCAATTACCACAAATTGTCCGGCGCGCGCGCCAACCTCGATGCCAACGCCGGCGTATGTGCCGCGCGTCATAATGTCAATCTCGGAAGTCTGTGATTCGTCGATCAGCACGGTGTAGGGATCAAGCGTTTCAAGCATCGCGTTAACTCCCCTTCGCATCATGCGCTCCGCATCCACCTCAACTACGTAGTTTCGGGAAACTTCACTGACCACTTCATTAATCGTGGTGAAGTTTTTCCTTATCTGAAAAAAGGTGTCGGAAGATGTAACAAGTCCTGCTCCGGTAAGTGCAATTACCAGAAACAGGATCATCAGTTTAGTTCTGCGCATAATAAATCAGGGGATCGGAGACAGCGAATCAGCGCTGGCCCACAGGGATTTGCAGCTGCTGACCAATCCGGATAACCGTGTTATTCAAACCGTTCAGCTGCATGATATTGGAAACTGTTGTGTTATGAGCCCGCGCGATATCCGAAAGATTATCATTCCGGCGCACCGTGTAGCTGATTACAGAGCCGGAATCTGCAACCTGATTTTCAGGGATTCCCGATCTTCTGCGCTCAGCAAGCATCTGCTGCTTCTGGGCACGGCTCATGTCGTTGACTTGTGTAAAGTAATCGCGTTGTGCGGCAGGCACGTAGAGCGTCAGGCGCTGGCCTACGCGAATCATATTGCCGATATTATTCCAGGAGCGAACGCGCCACGCCTGCGTATTGTACCATTCGGCAATGTGGCCAACCGTATCACCCGACTTAACAGTATAGGTAACCGGAGCCGTTCCGGCTGGTGCCGGGCTCGTTGACGGCGTAGCCTGTCGTGAAGCAGAACTCGCCTGACGCGCTCTTGAAGGCGTATCAGCCAGAATTTCCACGTTGCTGCCGTGCGGAACCGGAATCATAATCTCCTGGCCCGGATGGATGATATTGGAAAGCCCCTCATTCGCGGCGTATAGCGCACGAACCGAAACACCATAGCGGTTGGCAATTACGCCCAGCGATTCACCGCTTCTAACCGAGTGAATAACCAGCGACTGCCTGTGCTCTTCCGGCATTTCAGAATAGGCCGCGATGAATTCATCCTTAGAGCCTTTTGGAATTTTAAGCGGATAAGGCGCGCTGCCCGGAGGCGTGGCAAAACGGAGCAGTTCGGGGTTGAGGTCACGAAGTTCCTGAGTGGTAATTCCTGCAAATTCAGCAAGGATGTCGAGGTTTACGGATCCTTCAATCGGAACAACGTCATATTCGTACGGAATGCCGCCGGTTGGACGCTCAAATCCGAAATCTTCCGGATTCATCGCCACGATGGTTGCTGCAATGTAGCCGGGAACGTAGCCACGTGTTTCTCTCGGCAGATAAGGCCAGATATCCCAGTAATCTCTGGAGCCGCCCGCACGGTTCATAGCGCGGCGAATTGCTCTTGTGCTGGCGTTGTAATCGGCAAGAACCATGTACCAGTCATCCCACTTATCGTATAGATCGCGGAGGTGGCGTGCTGCAGCGCGGGTCGATTTCTCTGGATCACGGCGCTCGTCAATCCACCAGTTTACCTCCAGGCCGTAGGCGCTTCCGGTTGCGTAAATAAACTGCCACAGGCCAACTGCGCGCATATGGCTTCTCGCTACGGGAACGAGGCCGCTCTCAATCATGGAAAGGTGAATGAGCTCTTCCGGCACGCCCTCTTCCTTGAAAATGCGGCGCATCATCGGGAAATACGTTTGTGAACGTTCCAGCCAGCGCTCCATCACCTCAGGACGCCTTTCGGTAAGAAACGCGATGTGATTGTGAACCTGCTCATTCACTATAAGCGGGAACTCGGTTCTGAGTTCGCCAATGTCATCCGGAAACGTGTAGTGCGTGCCCTCGAACCATTTGTCTTCGGCAAACATCTCGCTTTTAACTGCAAAAATATCACCTTCAACTTCGCTGATAGGCCCGTTGATTCCGTAAAATTCATAATATTCAGCCATAACTGAGCGGTAAAGCTCGATAAAACGGCGGTTTCCGTGCACTTCTGGATAATCCTGAAGAACGGAGTGAACGCTTTCAAGAGCGCGTATGATGTGCTCCTCAGCCAGAACGAGATCGCCTTCAAGCTGGGCTTCCATGGCTACCAGCGCCGTTCTTTTGATATCTGCCATTCTTCTCATGGCTTCATCAGATACGGTATCAGACGTAAACTCGGTGTCAGATGAATATTCAACCGACGTATAATCATATCCGTCGGGAAGGTCTTCTTCCGCAACTCTTGATGATCCTGTTCCAAAAAACGGCTCTGATAATGTATCAGCGGCAACTGTGGTGTCAGGCTTGGCTGTTTGTGTGACCGTTTCTGTTTGTCCGCAACCAGAAAAAGCAAGTAAAGCCGCGACGACTGCGGCACTCGTAAACTTACGGGTCATTAAGTAAAGATTTAGGTGATGATATGGGATAAACTGGGATTGTGTAATTTCGGTGAATACCAAACCACATCCTTAGAATATAAGGAAATAAACGGACGCAGATTAAGTTCTGACCGAAAAAATCTTAAGAATGGAACG
>PXAI01000149.1 GCA_003567135.1 Balneolia bacterium
CTATGGCTGCTGCAGAAAGTGTGGAGTTAAATGGATTCCCCAACATATTAAACAGGTTGCCTACTGCATGAAGCGGAACAGGCTGAGGTCCGGTAAACGGCTCACCAACCTGCAGTAGATCAAGCGGCAGTTCTCCTGATTCGGGAACATCTTCGCGCGGCTCATCGAAGAGGAACCAGAGGAATCCGACTCCGCCCTGAGCTGTCTGGGCAATGTCATCCGGAACAAGCCAACCGTTCACAAGCCTTGGCGGGCCTTCTGTTGTTGCCGTAGTTCCTGAATATCCCACAAACAGGTTTGGATCCTGATCATCATAAATTCCATTAGGAACCCCCTGTACAACACTAAGTGCAGCAAGGTTTCTGATGTTTACGGTCGTCATTGGCGACAGCAAATACCAGCCTCTGCCGTTGTTGAGAACAGTTGTGTTGGATGGGAAGGTGAACGTTTCGAAATCTGTAAATTCGAAACCATCAGAACCAATATTATCAGGAGGAAAGACTCCACCGTAGCCTTCGTTGGAGGTAAACCCGTTTCCACCATTCAAATAAATTCCCACGAAGTTGAGTTCCGATATCTGTCGGCCATCGGCAAACAGCTCGTTCAGGTCAAATGAAAACTCAAACTGCGCATCATCGGGATCATCCAGCGTAGAATTAACCGCAGATCTGAAAATAAGTTCATCATCACCGATAGTTCCGGTAGCAGGAATTTCCCATAATCCGCCAAATCCGGTATTAATGCCAATGGCATGTGTGGCTTCAAAACCGGTCGGGAAAGTAAGGACAGACCCATCGCCACCGGCAGATGAAATCGCGCGGCGGAGGTCGTCCTGTCCATCGTTTACCTCAGAATCAATCACTGATCTTCCGTCGTGTCCGGTTGAGAGATACAGAACGAGTTCGTTATTAAAACCGTCGGTTCCTTTATAAAAGGTTACCGTAACCGTGGAACCGTCAAGTTCCCAGTTCATACCCGAGCGGCCGACAGGGCCTGCAAATCCGGATGTTTCGGAACCGGCATAATCAACTGCAATCGTGGAAAACCCCCATGTTGCCGACCAGGGGCCGGGATCGGCTGCGTTAACTCCGCGAACGCGCCAGAAAAGGCTTTCATCAAACGGTACAAGAAGTGTTGCCGCTGGTTCGGTAATGCCGCTGTTCCAATGGATAACTGATTCGAAATCTGAACTTGTTGATACTTGAATTTCGTAGGTAGCTGCATCCGGCTCTGGTTCCCATTCAAAGGTAACTTCACGTAGCAGGTCAGTACTTCCGTTTTCGGGTCCAGTGAGGGTTACTACCCCGGGAGGGTCCAAGGTCTCATCAGGATTTTCATCAAACCACGTTCCGGTTGCCTGGTCGTACCAGCCATCGGTGTTTCTGTTAAGATCAGCCGTCTGGCTTCCTGCATTATTATTGAAAATCACCTGACTAAAGGTCGTTGGAATATCATAGTAATACCAACCATCCACAGGGCCTTCCATTAATTCACCGGACCAGCCACGGTACACTCCGGGAGTAAATGCGTACGTGTACACATCATCCCAGTCATCGGTATTGTTGAAGTGAACGCGGAAGTTTACAACCGTTTCAAAGGAGAAAGCGCCTGACCAGGGACCAGGTCCTTCAGTGTTTACTCCCCGTACTCTCCAAAAATATTCTGTTTCACCGCGCAGACCCGATCCGTCCGGAACCTGAAAAGTCAGTGCATCTATTTCGTCAGCCGCGAGAACTATTTCGGTGAAAGCCAAGTTTGTTGCTATTTCGATCTCGTAATCTAAAGCAAAATCAACGGCTTCCCAGGCAAAACTGGCCAGTGAAGAAACATCAATCGCGTTATCACCCGGTGTACTTAGGACAGGAGGATCTTCAACCTCGTTTGGGCTAACAGTGTATGAAAAATTATCGGAGAACCTGGCAGTTCGCATCCAGTAGTATTCAGGAGCCTCTTCATTACCTAAAGCCACAGATGATGTAATAAGACGATAATTTACCGTAACGCCATCATCTTGTGCAGGTATACTGGCTGTTCCCGTTGTGCCGGTGAAAGAAACCGGAACAACTGTCGATGTTCCTGCAATGGTGTACCAAAGATAAATATTCTCGCCGGCGGCAGGCTCTGTGTTTACTTCAACAGTAACCAATACAGGTTCGGAATCGTCTACTTCCGAAGAAACAGGGTTTTGGGTGATCGATTCAAACGTGGCCGGTTCTGCATTAAACTCCATGAAGATTGCTGAAGTCGGATTATATCCGCTGTCCCTCCAGTTCACAACGTAAAATCGGTCGTTCGTAAGCGTGATATTGTTATCATCACCTCCCAAGCTATACGTTTGCAGCTCGTTAATATTCACATTCACATCTCTCCAACCGTTATTCCATGGATTATTTTCCGGCCCGGATGTAAACAAAAAGTTATAATTCCCACCAGTAAGATCACCACCGGATTCCGCGACCGAAAACATGGTTTGCCATCTGCGGGTTCCGGTTGTAATAACGGTTACCTGACCACTATTTTGGTTTTCGCTTCTGAGAACGTCGTTATTGGGAGGATTTGACCAGCCATCCCAGGCGCCCGGCATATTTAATCCTTCGGGCTCAAATATTTGTGCCTCAGCGTCCTGAAAATTGAACGCAAGCAACAAAAGGGGTATCAATAGATAGTACAGCTTTTTCATAGTAATTGAGTTTGTTTAAAAAAGAAAGCGCTTACATAAAATCAATTTAACTCATTTTGGTATATTTTAAAAGCAGTTTAGCCATCTTAAAAAGCCCTTTCACACACCCCTCTTGATACTGTTTTCACTTATCTTTGGCAGCATGCGAAGCAAGGTCTCTGCAGATATTTGAATATCGACATTCGAATAGAACGCCTGAACCCTATCCTTAAAATTTTGTTTTCCGGATCACGAGACTTTCGGGGGATTGAAGATCGGCGATTTGCGACGTGCGATTAGTGATTTAAGATTTTTTCTGAATTAAACCTTAAGCTCGAATCCCCTTCAATAGGGCCGTGGCTTTAATCCGGCCATAGAATGCGGATAGAAAAAGGCCCAAGCTGAGGTGTTTCCAGTGATTACCATCGTGCCGACGGGTCGGGAAGACCGTTGTCCGCAGTAACTCTTGGAGGGTTTCTGCGAAATCGCGAACATATCCCCAAAACCGAAAACCCTCCAAGAGTTAGGTTCCGCGGGTAATCGTGAAAATCGCGGATGGTACCTGGTGGCTATTACCGGCAAACGGTAAATTAGCCTTTAGCACCAAAACCCGTCGGGTTTGTTTCGCGCAATCGAAATTTTTCAAGTGCTGCTGGTACATGTCCGCAAAATCCTTCTCCGCTCCGCTGAAGGGTTTATGCGGCGTCTTTTGGGCACCCCGGCCCTTCGGGAGATCTTCCAGCGTGAAATTTAGCTCTTTCGTTGATAGTTTACAGACGTTAGCCCGGAAATCGTCAATATCATGCAGGCCAACGCCTTTCAGCCTCAAAAACATCTGTCCAAAAACAACGCTGGAAGATCCCGCATATCGTGCAAATATTTGTTCCTGAATAACTTCGAACCCGATTGCGGGATGTCGCCAATGGGGGCGCAGGCAACGAATTCGAAAATCAGCGAAACGCGCAACCCGAAACCCGCAACTCTTTAATTCCCGCAACACTCTTTCCCCCAATCATCAACAGACCGTAATCAATAATCAATCGTAAACTCTTCTCACCCTCTTATCGCCCGCAAAACCTCCCTCGCTGCGGTGGGGATGTGCGTGCCTGGGCCGAAGACGGCGGCTACGCCCTGGTCTTTGAGCCACTGGAAATCGCGCGGCGGGATGACGCCGCCGGCTATAACGACGATATCCCCGGCGTCTTCTTTTTTGAGCTCGCTGATCAGTTTCGGGATAAGCGTTTTGTGTCCGGCGGCGAGGCTGGAGACGCCGATTACGTGCACGTCGTTTTCAACGGCCATTTTCGCGGCTTCTTCAGGTGTGGAAAAGAGCGGGCCTACGTCCACATCGAAGCCGATATCAGCGAAGGCGGTGGCGACTACTTTCGCGCCGCGGTCGTGACCGTCCTGACCCATTTTTACGACGAGTATCCGCGGGCGGCGGCCTTCGGTTTCGGCAAATTCGCTTATTTCCCGCTTTATGGTTTTGTAATCCTCGTTATCGGAATAAATATGATCGTACACTCCGGATATGCTTTGCGTTTCAGCGTTGTGGCGGCCCCAGACATCCTCGAGCGCCTGTGAAATTTCCCCGACGGTGCACCGGGCACGCGCCGCCTCAATGGCAACCTCAAGCAGATTCACCGAATCATCACCGGCGGCTTCACGGAGCTGCTTCAGCGCAGCCTCCGCTTTTCCGGCATCACGCTCTTTCTTCACACGGTTCAGGCGCTCGACCTGCTTGCGGCGAACTTCGGTATTATCGATATCAAACACGTCAATATCATCTTCTTTTTCAAGCCTGTATTTATTGACGCCCACAATCGTGAGATCCCCCTTGTCGATTCCGGCCTGCTTTATCGCCGCGGCCTCCTCAATACGCATTTTGGGCATCCCGCTTTCGATCGCTTTC
>PXAI01000282.1 GCA_003567135.1 Balneolia bacterium
AAAATTGTCAAACATACGTCGTTATAAAAATTCGATTTTTTCAGAGCCTGTAATTTACGGCTAATATTATCGGGGTTCAATCATATACCGTGTAAGTACACAAGCAAAAAACGTGCCCGCTGTATAAATGTGCCACACTGGCTGTCTCATTAACCCGAAATGCCTCAATTTATTGGCTGTAATTTTGATGACAGCCTCCAATGTTCGTTTAATCGATAAAATTCATGTCAACTGTTTTTCAGATTCTCCTAAAATAGTCTTATTTTATAATCTTTTTGGATTCTGGCTAAACGCCATGCCAGACAGAACATTTAAACAGAATCGTCTTAAGCAATATTATGAAACGCACATTTCAACCAAGCCGCCGCAAAAGGGCAAATAAACACGGATTTCGTTCCCGTATGGAAACAGCCAACGGACGCAAAGTTCTGAAAAGACGCCGTGCTAAAGGCCGTCTGCGCCTCACCGTAAGCGATGAGCGCACTAAGAAATAATTCGCAGCGCGATAATTCGCTTCCCAAAAGCAGAATTTTGCGGGGAGGGCGTAATTTCGCGCGAATTTTTTCCGGTTCTGATCGCAGTTCCGGTAACTGCACAGAAGCCAGATATCTATTTTTTAATCAACCGGACGACGGCCTCAAAGTAGCTTTTGCTGCCGGAAAGAAAACCGGAAATGCCGTAGAACGTAACCGCTATAAGAGAATGATGCGCGAAGGGTTCCGAACCAGTCAGCACGTTCTTCTGGATCGGGTTTCCGGATCAGGCCACAGTATTCACATTGTATTTGTTGCGCGCAGGGGCATCCGGACCACCAGCCGTATTCAATCGGAAATGGTAAAGCATATTCAGGTTATTGATGAAAAATTCAGCCAGTACCTGAAGCTTGCACCGACAGCATGAAACACATTCTAATTTTCCTGATCAGAATCTATAAGGCGGGTATTTCACCCTATTTCCCGCCAAGCTGTCGCTATAGCCCAACCTGCAGCAGTTATGCCATGGAAGCCATCCGTCTGCACGGATCCCTGAAAGGCAGCTATCTGGCCGCAAAACGAATTCTTAGCTGCCATCCCTGGAGTGAAGGCGGCTACGACCCGGTTCCCGGAAGCTCATCCGGCTGCAGCCACGAAAGCGGTGAATCCGCCACTTCAAACGAGCAACAAAAATTTCATCAGGCTGCTGTGTCTGATTTTCAACGTTAACCTAAACCGTCAGTTTCCAGCTCTTGGATCGTAATCAAATAACCGGAATTATACTGATCACTGTCATTATGATGGCATGGATCTGGTATATGGCACCTTCTGAAGAAGAAATTCAGCGCATGCAGGAGGAGAGAGCCGCCCAGGATAGTCTTCGCGCGCTTCAAACTGAACAGGAATTTGAGCGGCCGCAGGATATTGCCGAGCCGGAACCGGAAGAAACCAGGCCTGAAATTGGGATATTCGGGCATCAGGCGTTCGCCGATACGGTTTATACCACTATCGAGACGCCACGCCAGCGGTTTACGTTTTCAAATCTCGGAGGCGGCCCGATTCAGATTGAGCTGCTGAATCACCGGAAATACGACGACACCAACGTAGTTCTGGTTGCCGATACCGCAAAGTCGGCCTACAATATCGGATTTCTCTCCACGGAAAGCCTGAATGTGGAAACCAATACCCTGCTGTTCAGGCCACTGCACGATCAGCAGCATATCATTGTTGGTGAAGATGAAACAGCCGCAATAAGCTACGCCCTTGAGCTTGAAGACGGGCGGAGTATGACGCTCACCTACACGTTCCACGGAGACCGGTACGTAACCGATCTGGAAATAAGGTTCGACGGGGTTGAGGAGCTGATAAGCGGGAATTATTACGAGCTCGGTTTTCTGTCAAGGCTGAGATCAACGGAGCGAAACCGCTCTTCTGAAACGATGTACTCTGCGGCCTACGTGTATTCAGGCGGCGTTCTGGATGACATCAACCTGACCAGCCCCGGCAGTGAAGAACAGAGCTATACGGGGATTGTGCAATGGGTGGCGACTAAAAACAAGTTTTTCACGCAGATCATCAAGCCGCTTGACCCGGATCGCACGGACGGCGCCATTATCACCGGAGAAGTTACCGGTGAAAACGACGACGAGCGCACACACTACACTTCTGTTTTAAGATCCAGAATTCCGGCGGATGGAATCGGCAGATATACACTGTATACCGGACCTCTCGATCTTTACGAACTGCGCGATTTCGACCGCGAGGCCTATGATATGGTCGATACCGGATTCCGTTTTCTTCGCTGGTTCAGCGATCCGTTTGTGAAATGGGTCGTTGCTCCGTTCTTCAAGTTTTTTGGTGGAATCATCCCCAATATGGGTCTTGTGATTATCCTCTTTGCGTTTATCGTGAAGATCGTACTCTATCCGCTGACCAAGAAGAGTTTCGAAAGTATGGCCGCCATGCGCGAACTTCAGCCCGAAATGAAAGCGATTCAGGAGAAGTATAAGGATAATCCGCAGGCGCAGCAGCAGGCCACGATGAAGCTGTTTAAAAAGGCCAAGGTAAATCCGCTCGGGGGATGTTTGCCGAACCTTCTCCAGGCCCCGGTACTTATTACGCTCTGGCGTTACTTCCAGAATTCGATTGAAATTCGCCAGCAGGGTTTCTTATGGGCCGATGACCTTTCCGCTCCGGATGTGATCATCCAGCTTCCGTTTTCAATCCCGTTCATGGGAGATTTCATCGCCGGATTTGTACTTCTGATGGCGGCGAGTATGGTCGTTCAGATGAAAATCAGTGGTCAGGGCGGAGCTGCCAATCCCCAGATGAAAATCTTCCAGTACGTGCTTCCGGTTGTACTTTTCTTCGTATTCAACCAGTTCGCATCAGGATTGAGCCTTTACTATCTGATCTACAACACGCTTTCCATTGGTCAGCAAATGCTTATCAACAAGCAGATTGACCACGTGAAAATGATGGAAACGGTGGATAAGAAAAAAGCGCGCCAGATGGCCAAAGAGAAGAAGCTCGAGGAGAAGAAGAAGCGTCAGGAAAAGCGCGACGATAACTGATTTTAAGCTTAACGGATTATTCGAATCATTCCGGTATCATCGCGTATATTGGAGTTTGAATAATCCGTTAGTTTTTTCCTTTCTATGAATCCGATTTCAACTGGCCAGTTTCCGCATGTTCGTTTCCGGGACGGGAAGCGAAAACTCTGGAATCCGGTGCACCGCAAATTGCATGAGGAGCGTCCTGAAGAGCGGGTTCGTCTTTGTTTTCTGGAAGGATTGATCCGCCGTACCACATTTCCGTCATCAAGAATCCAGTTTGAAAGCGGCGTTGCGGGAAAGGATAATACCACAACCCGGGCCGATATCCTGTGCTATGATAAAAACCTCAAGCCGCTACTTTTGGTTGAGTGCAAACGGCCGGCTGTAAAATTGGCAGAAGCCGCCGGAATCCAGCTGGCGCGCTACAATGAGCAGATCAGATCACCCTATGCGGCTTTTACAAACGGGAAAACGGAGCTGCTGTTCAGGATGGAGGCATCAGTCCCTGAAAAACTGGAAAGCTGGTCCGATCTGTTTGAATTGCAGGCTGAAGGCCAGAGAGATGCAGCATACTGGAGAAACAGAGGTTTTCTTGGGGGATCAGGAATTCATCATCATGAAAAAGGTCTGGTGGAACTGTTAAAAGACTGGTTCAGTGATCCCAAAAACTTCAGCCTGATTCCAGCGCCAGCACTGAACGGTGTGGAACTGCACCATTACTATCGTGTTTTTGAGAAAAGCGCGAAAAGCTGGCTTTTGTCACTTGTTGGAAGTCATTACGGGGAAACCTGGCTGACCGGAATAAGTGTGGAAAAAGAATCGGTGACGTCCATAATGATGATCCCGCTTCCGGATTCACAAACGGACGCAGAAACTCCGCTTTATTTTTTTTCAAATAAACTTGAAAACCGCTTTAATTTTGCTAAACTGTATGGGAAATCTTTCCAGGAAGTGTTTGGCGACCCGAAAAAGAATTTCACGCCGGAGCTTATGGAAAGATTGCATTCTGCTGCATCAGCGCAACGCTGAACAAAATATTTGACTGTAATCAGCCGCAATCCGGCTCCAAATTTGATTCATTTTTATGGCCGCAAAAAACAGAAGCAAGCTCTTTGAATTGTTTCGTCACGACGGGGACGCGCTCATTTATCTCCAGGGCGGAACGGTAATGCACCGCTACGATACCGATTACGAATTTGCATTCAGGCAGGAGTCCAACTTCCTTTATCTAACGGGCGTTTCCGAGCCCGATTTCCAGATGGTAATGGATTTGCAGGACAACACCTGGCATCTCGTAATTCCCCGAAGAGATACCAAATATGCGGTCTGGATGGGATATGTGAATCCCCCGAAATATTACCGGGAGAAGTTTAAGCCCGACGGCGTTTTATACGATGATGAGCTCGAAACCGTGCTGAAAAAGCGCGCGCCAAAAACGATTTACTGCCTTGATAAAGGCCAGGCTTCGATGATCGGTGCTATCTCACCCGGGAAAAACGTAAAAGTGGATACCGAAACGCTTCGGGACGCTCTGGCGTA
>PXAI01000070.1 GCA_003567135.1 Balneolia bacterium
ACTCTGAATTCCTGTACGATTCCCGCGATCTCAGCTTTTGTAAGCTCGCGTGGCATTGAAACATCCTCAAAACCATTCGGTGTGAAGACCTTGGAATCAGCTTTCAGAGCTGAGGGAGCAAGGGGAGGAGCGCCGTTGTGAAA
Source organism: Balneolia bacterium (assembly GCA_003567135.1). Classification (GTDB taxonomy): domain Bacteria; phylum Bacteroidota; class Rhodothermia; order Balneolales; family Cyclonatronaceae; genus PXAI01. The sequence continues at coordinate 144 of PXAI01000070.1, forward strand.
CCAGTTGTGCGAAACGCGTCCGCAGTGCCACAGCTGTATGAAGATTTTGCCGCCTTTTTCGTGAACAGCATCTGTCACATTTTTCCAGCCGTCAATTTGTGCCTGGCTGTAAATGCCCGGCGTATAAAGATAGCCTCTGGCCCTTTTCGAGACAGGGGCACCTTCGGTTATGATTAGTCCCGCTGAAGCGCGCTGCGCGTAATATTCAGCATGAATTTCGGTTGGCGCTTCGGCTTTGTTATTCGCCCGGTTGCGGGTCATCGGACCCATCACAATCCGGTTTTTAAGCTTAACGGTATCCGTTTTGAGAGAATTAAATAATACGTTCGTGTCCATTTAAGTTAAGTCGAAATAATAGCTTGTATAGTTATTAAATAAGAAGCGGCAGGGCTGCCTGTCAGAATCCTTAATTATTGAGTTAAAAGATACGGAAAGTCTGGTAGCTTATTGCTATGCAGCGCCATGCAAAACGTAGGTTTTAAATCTTATAACATTCTGATTCTCATATTTTTGGACGGGATCGTTCGTTTTTAATTTTGCTGATTTAAAAAGATCGGCAAATTTGGTGTTTAAACAGCTAAAATCCGAATATCAACCCATATTTTTTTTATCCTTCAGGCGGATTTGAAGTATATTTGAGATGAAATCCATCACCTAAACTTTTTGTAATGTCTGATCTGAATATCCTTGTAAAAAACGTTCAAATAGCCAATCCTCTGAAACCTGCTGATACTTCGTTTACGGATATTCGGATTGCTGATGGAAAGATCAGTGAAATCGGCAGCGGGTTGAAGCCCAAAGACCAGGAAACATCCCATGATATGAACGGATGTTTTGTGAGTCCCGGCTGGCTGGATATGCACGTTCATCTGCGTGAGCCCGGCCTTGAGCACAAGGAAACGATCAAAACAGGATGTGATGCCGCAGCGGCCGGAGGGTTTACCGGAGTTGCCTGTATGCCAAACACAACGCCGGCTACGCACACGCGTGATGTGGTGGAATACATCATCAAAAAAGCCGAAAAACTGGCTGTGGATGTTTACCCGATCGGTTGCGTTTCCAAGGATCGCAAAGGAAAAAGCCTGGCTGAGATGGATGATATGAAGCAGGGCGGCGCTGTCGCGTTCAGCGATGATGGCGATCCGGTTTATGATGCACGCATGATGCGAACCGCGCTGGAATATTCCAAAATGCTGGGCGTTCCTGTGATCAATCATGAAGAAGATCTTTCGCTTTCGCGTCCCGGACACATGAACGAGGGGCGTGTATCAACCCGACTTGGACTGGCCGGTACGCCCGGAATTGCCGAAGAAGTGATGATTGCCCGCGATATTCTCCTGGCCGAACTGACCGGCGGACACGTACACGTGGCGCACATCAGCACGCGAAAAGGCGTGGAGCTGGTTCGCGAGGGAAAGAAAAAAGGAATTAAGGTAACGACGGAGGTTTGCCCGCACCATTTTGATCTCACGGACGAAGAAATCGACCGAAGCCGTTTTGATACTAATTTCAAAATGCACCCACCGCTTCGCACGCAGGATGATGTTAAAGCGATGATTGAGGGACTCGCCGACGGCACGATCGATGCCATATGCACCGATCACGCGCCTCATTCCAGAGAGGAAAAACTGGTTGAGTTTATCTACGCCCCAAATGGTATCATCGGCCTTGAAACCGCGTGGAGCATTTCCGTAATGCGTCTGATTAATCCCGGACACATGAAGTTAGTAGATGTGCTGGAAAGGCTGATTGTGGCTCCGCGTAAGATTCTGAATCTCCCGGTTCCGAAAATCGCAGTCGGAGAAACGGCGAACCTGACGTTTTTTAATACAGATGAAAAGTGGGTTTGTGATGAGAAGAAAATCCGGTCGAAATCAAAAAATACGCCCTACCTGGGCAAAGAGCTGAAAGGCAGAGCTGTGGGGATTTATAACAAAGGGGTTTTGGTTAGGAATTGATTTTTTGGGTACTGTCATTTTGTGAAGGCTTACTCGGCAGAGCGAGGAAAAGTTGCGGGGATTACGATTGAATAGTGATTACGGTCTGTTGATTATTGTGGTTGGAAATAGTTTTGGGTTGCGGGTTCGTGGAGTAGGCTTATCAACGACCCAACCAGCTCCCAAACGCTCCCGAATCTGTCATCCCTCAAAATCCTTTTCGCGATAGCGAGGATTTATACGGGATCTTCCAAGGCTGCACAAGCTCGATCGGTGGTGGTGTGGTTTGGCGGGATGAAAGCCTCGTGGGCGATGGTAGTTCGGTAATGATACTAAAAACTCAGCTTAATCAGCGTTTAAAGCTACAATCTTTCCAATCGAAAAAATTCTCAAATCACTAATCGCACGTCGCCGATCTTAAATCCTCAGATCGTTCGCAGCGATTCGGGCTGGACATCTACCATTTTGCCGTCGATGAGTTTGGCGGTGCGGTTGGGGAACTGGCGGACGAGATCGTAGTTGTGTGTGACCATCAGTATGGCCATGCCTCGGTTGTTGATTTGCTGGAGCAGTTCCATGATAGATCTTGAGGCTTCGGGATCGAGGTTTCCTGTGGGCTCATCAGCGAGCATGATTCGTGGCTCGTTGGCCAGCGCTCTGGCGATTACCACGCGTTGCTGTTCTCCGCCTGACAAATCCTCGGGCATGTTGCTGTGTTTGTGCGAAAGGCCGACCATTGACAGACACTCCAACACGCGCTGTTTAATAAAGCTGCGCTTGTTTCCGGTTACCTCAAGGGCAAACGCCACGTTATCGTACACGTTACGGTCGGGGAGAAGCTGGAAATCCTGAAATACAATTCCCAGACTTCTGCGCAGCATGGGCACCTGCTTATCGGGCATTCGCGGAACCTGAAAATCATTTACGCGCACATCGCCGTAATTGGGCAGCAAATCGCGGTATATGAGCTTCAAAAATGAGCTTTTACCGGCGCCTGTGGTACCAATGAGATAGCAGAACTCACCGTTTTTGAGGGTAAAATCGAGATCATCCAAAATGACCTTTCCGTCAAATTGTACGGTTACGTTTCGAAGTTCAATTACGGTGTCGTCCGACATTTAAGCACCATGGTTATGCGATTACTGTTTTCGTCTGCGTCAATAAAGTCAAATTCATCATAAGCGGCAACAATTTCAAAGCCTGTTTTTGCGATAATTTCCTTTATTTCGGAAAGTTCGTACACACGCTGGCGATGAACCTCGCGCGTGCGGCTTAAAACGGTCACTCTGTCCTTATCCAGCTTTTCAATTTCAAACTCGTTCATATGGATTCGCTCCGCCGGAATGTAGTACGAACGGCGCTCATACCGGTAATCATCCGCCGTAATTCCTTCTTCATTCAGCGATTTTTCCACTTCCATCGAATGCAGGGGCGTGGTTACATCAAATATGAAGATACCGTCTTCATTCAGCAGCGGAACTACCTTGTCGATCGTTTTAGCCAGCTCATCTTTATCAAGTACGTAATTGAGGCTGTCGAACAGATTCAGAACCACATCATACGTTTCATCATAATCCGGATTTTTGTAATCCATCTGTTTCCAGTTGATGCGCATCTTTTTAAACTCCGCAATCGGCCGGGCGATGTCCAGCATCTTCTCGGAATTATCTGTGGCGGTGATTTCGTAACATTCGAGTTCATCCAGGTACATCGCAACTTTACCCGTTCCACATGCTAACTCCAGAATGCTTACGGCATCCGGATGATGCTCCTGAATTACGGCATCAATAAAATCCGCCCAGTCTTCATAATCTACATTTTTCATGATATCATCGTAGATTACGGCAAGGCTGTCGTAAATCTGATTACTCTTGTCTGTCATTGGATTAGTAGCTGTTAGTTAGAATAAGTTCAGGTTTAAATGAGTGGTTCAGGTTAGTGCGGATGCTTTTTCCGCAAGGTGTCCAGCAAGTCTGATTGCCGATTTCATGGAAGACGCATCAGCGATGTTTCTTCCCGCTATATCAAAAGCAGTTCCGTGATCGGGTGATGTCCGGATAATCGGAAGTCCAAGCGTGGTGTTGACACCGCCGCCGTCGGAAAGCATCTTAAACGGGATCAAAACCTGATCGTGATACATTCCGATGATGGCGTCGAATCTTCTGTATCCACCGCTGGCAAACAGGCCATCAGCAGGATATGGCCCGTCACAGTTAATTCCGGAATTTTGCAGTTCATCAATAACCGGATTGATCAGCTCAATCTCATCCCGGCCGATCACGCCGCCATCCCCGGCATGCGGATTGAGCCCGAGAACGGCAATTCTGGGATCAGAAATTCCAAACTGTGATTTCAGCGAAGCATCACAAATCAATACTTTTTTCCGGATAAGATCTGCGTTCAGGGCTGATTTAATTTCTGAAACGGGAATGTGCGTCGTTAATGGGATCACGCGAAGCGA
>PXAI01000300.1 GCA_003567135.1 Balneolia bacterium
AAGGTCTGGCACTTTTGCCATATTCAACCCGGAGCTAAAATTGGTAAGAACTGCGTTTTTGGCCAGAATGTGAATGTAGCCAACGACGTCATCATCGGGAATAACGTAAAGGTTCAGAATAATGTCTCAATCTATACGGGATGCGAAATCGAGGATGACGTTTTTCTGGGGCCCAGCTGTGTGCTGACTAATGTTACCAATCCGCGAAGCCAGGTAAATCGTCATTCGCTTTACGAAAAAACGCTCTTTCGTCGTGGCGCAACTATTGGCGCCAATGCCACGATCGTCTGCGGAATCACGCTTGGGCGATACTGTTTCGTTGCCGCCGGAAGTGTGGTTACGAAAGATGTTCCGGATTACGCCCTCATGATCGGGAATCCGGCACGAAGAAAAGGGTGGATGAGCCGCCACGGACACATCCTCAAAAACCCGGATTCAGACGGAGTGATGAAATGTCCTGAATCGGGACTGAAATACAAACTGGCCTCTGAAAATGTGTTGCGGTGCCTGGATATTGACGAAGACCAGCCACTGCCTGAAGAGATGACCTCCGGATCAGTTTTTTACGACGAGTTTAAAAAGAATTCTCAATAACGAATGTTTACTATTAAATAATGATATCAGTACTTGACCTGAAACCTGAAATAGCCGAAATCAGGGACGAAATTGACGCGGCCATAAAAAATGTAATTGACAACACGGCTTTCATTATGGGGCCGGAGGTGAAGCAATTTGAAAAGGAAGTTGCCGAGTACCTCGGAGCCAAACACGCCATCGGGGTGAACTCCGGTACTGACGCGCTGGTAATAGGGATGAAAGCGCTCGGAATAAAGGAAGGCGACGAAGTGATCACCACGCCGTTCAGCTTTTTTGCCACGGCTGAATCCATCAGTATCCTCGGCGCTAAACCCGTTTTTGTGGATATTATTGAGGGATCGTACAACATCGATCCTGCTGAAATTGAGAAAGCGATCACACCAAAAACCAAAGCAATTGTGCCGGTGCATCTGTACGGACAGGCTTGCCAGATGTCAAAAATAATGGAGATCGCAGAAAAGCATAACTTGCTGGTTGTTGAAGATTGTGCGCAGTCTTTTGGCGCACGTTATTTTGGCAACTGTATTGAATGCGACGACAGCTGTGAATCATCCTATAAAGATCAGTTTAACGGAAAGCAGACCGGCACAATCGGGCATGTCGGAGCCTACTCATTTTTTCCGTCAAAAAATCTTGGCGCCTTTGGCGATGGAGGCCTGATTACAACAAATGATGATGCCGTTGCGGAGCAAGCGCGAATGCTGCGCGTTCACGGTGCAAAAAAGAAGTATCACAATGAAGTTTTAGGATTCAACAGCCGTCTTGATTCCATCCAGGCCGCAATTCTCCGCGTTAAACTGCCGCATATTGATAAGTGGAACTCAGGCAGAGCCGAAGCGGCGAAGCGCTATAAGGAGTTTTTTGCAATTGAATCCCGCGTAATCACCCCGGATGTGATTGAAGGCCACGTTTTTCACCAGTACACGATTCGCGTGAAGGATACGAATCGCGACCAGCTTCAGGCTGATCTAAAAGAAGCCGGCGTTGGATCCATGATCTACTATCCCGTACCGCAGGATATGCTTCCGGTGTACAAAAAGGATTATACGCCGTGTCCGGTCAGTAAGAAGCTTTCTGACGAAGTTATCAGCCTTCCAATATGGCCGTCAATTTCTCCGGATGTTCAAAATAAGGTAGCTGACGCGCTGTTGAAAGCTCTGAGCTGATCACCCTGTAATGACGTCCCCGGGAGGTAATGCCTAATGGAAAACGTAATTATACTGGGCGGCGGACATGATCAGGTTGAACTTCTGAAAAAAATTAACGAGCGGGGTTTCCACTCACTTCTTGTGGATTATCTGGATGATCCGCCTGCGGCCGGGTTTGCAGGCGAGCATCTTCAGCTAAGTACCGCCGATAAGGATGCTGTTCGCAAACTGGCGGAGGAGAGGTCGGTAAAAGCGATCCTTTGCACGGCCAGCGATCTGTCTTTACGCACAGCCGCAACAGTTTCTGAACAACTGGGACTTGCTACAACGCTCACCGGAAAGCAGGTCGCCATCCTCACGAATAAAGTGGCGATGAAGCAAATTTTTCAGGATAACAACATCCTTGCATCAAAGTTTGAGGTGATAGATAATATTGATGTAGACGTTCCGGCTGATGCAAGGTTTCCATTGATCGTTAAACCGGCTCAGAACACAGGCTCAACGGGTGTTAAACTTGTTGAAGATGAAGAACAGTTTAAGGATGCGGTTCAAAATGCGATTGAAGTCAGCGGAAATGGAAAAGCGATCGTTGAGGAGTATGTCGACGGGAAAGAACTTTCTGTGGATTGTTTTCTGAAGGATGGAGAGGCTGAAATCATAATGATCAGCCAGCTCTTTAACCTTCAGACGGGTGAAGGCACGTTTCCGATATCACAATCAATTGCGCCTGTTTCAGTGGATCAGGAAATCAGATCAAAACTGGATGACATCCTGACTGAAATTATCTCATCATTCGGTATCAAAAATGGTCCGTTACTTTTACAGCTTAAAGTTTCTGGAGATCAGATTTATTTAGGCGAAATCACGGGCAGAATTGGTGGTGGACAGAAGCACGTTACTATCAAAAAAGTTACCGGCTTCGATATTCTGGATGCTTATCTGGATTTGTTATTGGGTGGAAGCCACACCTCCCCGAAAAAGCATCCTGATAAAATGTATTCACGACTTCACCTGTACTGCAGAACCGGTACGTTTCAGGGGTATACGATTGATCCGAAAATCCTGGAGTCAGATTTCCTCGAGGACTTCAAAATCTACAAACGAAAAGGAGACCAGGTAAGCTCCCCGAAATCCAATCGTGACCGCGTTGGAACGTTTATGGTGAGCGGGAAAAGCAGGGAAGATGTTGGAAAGAGTCTTTTGAAGGTGATAAATAATCTCCATATTACCGGGATAAATGGAGAAGATCTGCTGATCAGGTCAAATAACGTAAGCTAATTTCAATAATGCCCCGATTTTTAGGCAGCAACATTGGTGGTTGTCCGCATACTGAAGGCCTCTTCAAAGCTGCCAGAATTGCGAAAATTGCGGGTATTGAGTCAACGGTACTTCCGGCCGGGACAGATGACGACACTCTTTTCGGGAAAATCGCAGAAATAAAACCGGATTTTCTCGGCCTAAGCTATCGCCTGTCACCGGATAACGGTTATCAGCTGCTTCGGTCTCTGCTTAGCAAGATGGCGTTTCATAATCTCACCGAAATCGACGGCCAGCGCATAAAAATAGGGTTTGCGGGGTTGCCTGATACAATTGAGTACATTCGTAAGAATCAGTCGGCCTTGCCTTGCCAGATCGTTTGCATTCCGCAGCATCCTGATCCGTTCGAGCAGCTAAATTCGGTTTTTGCGTATTTCGAAATTTCGGGAAATCAGCGATCGGCTGTGCTGGACGCAATTCGTGATGAATATCTCCCGCCGCGCATTGAAATACTTGATCAGCTGACGGATGAAGTTGTGGCCGGGCAGAATTATCTGAAAATGCCTCCGCTGCCGGTTCCGTCAGATTTCGCGCGTAAAGATATGATTGCCCGAATGAGGGAATCCGAATTTCCTCTCATCAGGTCGCATTTTGGCATCCCTGGCGAAACGATCCAGCCTACTGTTGATGGTATTCGCCAATTAGCCGAAGCACGCTGTGTGGATGAAATTTCGCTGGGTTCGTCAGACTTGTCACAGCGATTCTACGGCAGACCCGAATTGTTTGATGGGAAAAAGAACGATGGCGGCGTTCCTTACAAAAATTTTGAAGAGCTGAAAACGCTGGTTGATGCATCACGAACCGGAAACTTTCCGGGGATCAAACCTTATGCGCACGTTACCGGAATTTGTGATTTTGTAGATGATTGCCTGAAAGCCGGAGCTCTGAAAGGGGCGCATCAGGCGATTCCGCTTTTTTGGTTTAATCAGCTGGATGGACGGGGAGATACACCAGTTCAGGAGTCGATCCAGGAGCACATCACCGCGGTAAAAAAACTGGCAGAAGCCGGCGTTCCGGTTGAAATGAATGATCCGAATCAGTGGTCATCCCGATGGGCACACGATGCCGTTGTGGTTGCGGATTACGGATTGATTTCCGCCGTTATGACATCAGCGGGAGTGCAGCACATTCTGCTTCAGATGCAGTTCAACAAGCCTCAGGAAACAAGCGACTACGGAGACATCGCAAAATTTTTAGCTGCTCAGGAAGTTGCGAAAGAGGTTTCGACTGAAATGGGCAGAAACCCCGTTTTTTACACGCAAACGCGAACCGGGATAGAGTCTTTTTCAACGGATGAAAAGCATGCCCGAAAGCATCTGGCGCGGTCTACCTTGCTCCAGATGTTTGTAAACCCATCCGTGATACATCTGGTCAGTTTTTGTGAGGCAAACCGGATTGCCGGCCCGGAAGAAGTTATCGAATCTTCGCAGATAATCAGAAGGGCGGTTCAGGTTTTCAGAGATCATCAGAATGATC
>PXAI01000093.1 GCA_003567135.1 Balneolia bacterium
CAAAATCGGGAATCATGACCGCCTCAATGCGCATATCATCCTCAAGCGAAAACAAAAACTTGATTGTACCATCAGTCGACTGCTGCTGGGATGCCACACGGAGCTTGCCAACACGCGCCATTTCGTCGAGCCTGGCGCGCAGATCTTTAGAGAGATTCGTCATCTCCTCAAAATCCGAAATCCGCTTCTGATACATCCACTGAAACAGCTGATCCGCGCGATATCCCGGCAAACCCAATTCTTCACAAAAACTTGCTAACTCAGCTCGCGTAAGGCTTTTTAAATTCTTTTTTTCCATGAAAGGAAGATAAGGGATTTTTGGATTGATTCAGGGTTTGAAGATTTGATGATTTGAAAATTCGAGGATTTGAAGATTTATGAGGTAATGGTTTGAGTATGAGAGGGGATTGAGCTATCTCCGCAGGAGTTTTGATCTTTCTTGGCCGGGATATAGGCGCCCCATGAGCGTTATTCCGCAATCGGGATCAGAAGTTGAAGGCTGATTTTTGTTGAAGACTTGAAGGTTTTTTCGAATTACTACCCAACTCGCCAACCACGTCATCCTGGGGTGTTAGGAAATGGATGCGAATATTTCACTAAAAAGAATATTCTACGATTTCACTACCGGGACGCAAGATTTTGCGTCCCTACGGCGCATTAAAAACGTTGGTGGAAGAATGCCCATCACAAAAACCCCGAATCTATAAAACCGGCTCCAGAAGAATCAGGCATCTGCGAACCGGCCATTCTGCATTCTGAATTAATCACCCTCCCGGCTGACCCAGCAGGAACATATCACCAGTTGGTTGCGGCATTCCGCCTTTTGGCTCGAGTGTGATGGCTACGGCGGCTACGCGGTCGAGGTCGCCTTCTACGAATTCATCAATTCTGAAGTACTGGTTTGTCCTGATTTCTTCAAAGCTGAAAACGCCGGCGCTGATTGGTACTTCATCGCGAATCACCCAGAGCTGGTAATCTTTATCCTCTGGCGGAAGAGGAAGCTCGGATATCTGCAGCAGTGCGGTATTGGTTTCCACATCCAGGAAAATTCTTCCGAAACCTTCAGGCGATGGATCGAGTCCATCCATGGAAACGAACTGTGCTCTACGCGCGCTCACAACATCGAGGTAGCGAACGACTTCTGTTAAATCATTCTGAAGATCAAGAATTTCGAGTCGCTGCTGTTCAACGACTTCCTGCAACGAGTCTTTTTCATCTTTCAGTGAAAAGCTGTAGTAAGCCAGCACAAGGCAAATTGCCAGCAGGAAGAGAGCCGCAAGTCGCATCCAGGTATTTTGTGATGACGAAGAACTGATTTCACTTTCCTGAAGTTTTCTCAGCCTTTCTGCGGCAGGATCAGCATATCCGGAAGTCGCTTTTTTGGCCTTAATCTGATCAAGCAACTTATCCTTAACCGATGCGGAAGGGGTCTCCTGTTCGGTCATTAAAGGAATATGAAGGGCAGTGATGTGATACCTTTGCAGAACCGCCAGCTTTTCCGGATCGCCTTTATCCACCTCGTCCCTGAAAGCTCTAAGGTCTTCACCCTCGAGGCTTCCGAGCACGTATGCGGCACAAAGTTCTTCGAAGCGCTGGATGTTCATAATTTAGTTAACCCGGATTATTCACCAAGAAATTTTCTCGTTGACAAGGCGAAGGGGGAAAAGTCAGCGGAAGGATACTTATTGTATCCTGAGCATACTTTTTCAACTTCAACGCAGTCAACGTGGAAATTTCGAAGTCTTTTTGGCTCACTCAATTTTGAGGAGTCAAGGTTTTGATTAAAATTATAAGTATTCATTGGTTATAGTTACAACCCTTGCTATTTCGTGAATAATTCGGGTTATATCTCTTTTACCTTAACGGAAATCAGGTCTTTTAATTTGATCATTCCCTGTCTCATTCTCGTTTTAACGGTTCCGAGAGGGAGGTTTAATTTTTCAGCAATTTCTGACTGGGAGAAACCACCGAAGTAAGCGATTTTTATCACTTCTTTCTGCTCTGAAGGAATTTCAGATAACACGTCTTTCAATAATCTGGAACGTTCTCTGGCAATGGTTCCGTCGAGTGGATTATAGCTGTCCGATTCGAGAATCGGGAAGATTGTATCCTCAGTGTCGCGGTCGGTTTGCAGCTGTTCTTTGTGGCGGCGCGATCTGGTGTGATCGATGCCGCGATTCCGGGCCAGAGCAACAATCCATCCGTAGGGAGTACCTTTGGTTCTGTCGTAACTGCCTGCGCGATCCCAAATCAGGAGAAAGATCTCCTGCAATAAATCTTCGGCTTCTTCCTGGCTGGTTGTCATTGGCTTTATAAGGCTGAAAAGCAGGGGAGAGTAAAGATCGTACAATTCAGATAAAGCATTCTCATTGCCTGAAGCTATTTTTTCAAGCAGCTGAGCTTCCTCGGCGGAATTACCCGTGAGTTGCTTTAGAACGGCAAGTAGAAAAAAGTGTAACACTGAGTAACAGTACGAAATAAATAACCAACCGGATTTAACACATCCGCAAATTAGGAATTAACTTTGATTTCACAATAACGGAATCTTGTTTTTTCGGGTTCGTTGCGAATAGTCGTATATTCGGTGCGTCTGAAAACGACTACATTTTTCTATTAAACTCTAATTCCCAAAAAAGTATTATGGCATCAAACAGAACCTTAACCATTCTCAAACCTGATTGCGTTCGCAAAAATCTCATCGGCGACGTAATTGCGCATATCCAGAAAGCCGGTTTCAAAGTAGTGGCTATGAAAATGACCAGGCTTACCGAAGCTACCGCAGGCGGATTTTACGAAGTACACAAAGAGCGTCCTTTCTACAAAGATCTCTGTGAGTTCATGAGCTCAGGCCCGTGCGTCCCCATCATCCTTGAAAAAGACAATGCCGTTGCCGATTTCCGTAAGCTTATTGGCGCGACAGATCCCGCTGAAGCTGATAAGGGAACCATCCGTCAGCTTTATGCCGACAGCAAAGGCGAAAACATTGTTCACGGATCAGATTCTGATGAAAATGCTGCTATCGAAAGCGCGTATTTCTTCCCGAAATCTGAAGAAGTGGCCAACCTCGCCTGATTGAGGTTTTTTGAATGAGATCCCTTTTGGTTCTGCCGGCTGTGCTTGTTTTTGTGCTGATTTTCACCGGCACCATAGCCTGCGAACCAAATTCGGACTCATCATCCCACACATCTGAAAAACCGCGGGTAATTACCGGCGCCGAAACGTTAATTTCGGATTACCTTCACCAGCTTGAAGGCCGACGGATCGGCATCACCGGAAATCCCACTGCGCGTGTTGATAACGCCCATCTGCTCGACACGCTCCTTGCCCTGAACACAAACGTAACCGCACTTTTTGCACCCGAACATGGTTTCCGGGGAGATCACGGTGCCGGCGAAATCATTAAGGACGGCGTGGATCAGGAAACCGGACTTCCCGTTTTTTCTCTCTACGGAAACACCCGAAAGCCAACTCAGGAAATGCTGTCTCACATCGATGTGATGCTTTTCGACATACAGGATGTCGGGGTTCGTTTCTATACGTATATCTCCACGCTTGGCCTTGTGCTTGAAGCGGCGGCTGAGGCTGGAGTTGAGGTCTGGGTGCTTGATCGTCCGAATCCGCTGGGCGGAACGTATATGGCCGGATGGATTACCGAGCCCGAATTTAAGTCGTTCGTTGGCGCGTTCCCGATTCCGGTAGTTCACGGAATGACGATCGGCGAACTGGCAAAAATGATGATCGGCGAGGGATGGATTGAGTCTGATACGGTTCCTGAACTAAAGGTTATACCGATGGAAAACTGGACCCGCAGTATGAACTGGGAGGATACGCTTTTCGACTGGCTGCCTCCATCCCCGAATTTGCCGGGCTTTGCGAATGCGCTGGTTTATCCCGGAACGTGTTTTTTTGAAGGCACTAACTTTTCGGAGGGTCGCGGAACGCCGCATCCGTTTCTGAATATCGGATCACAGACGTTTGTATTTCGCGATCACGATGCTGAGCACATGAAAAGCCGTTATCCCGCTTTTTTCAGCAGGGTGGATTTTACGCCGGTCTCCATTCCGGGAAAAGCACCAAATCCCAAATTGCAGGATAAAGAGTTGAGAGGCGTGAAAATAACGCCGCAAATCGCGAAACCGGATTCGCTTAGGCCGATGGAACTGGGCCTTGAACTGCTGCGGATTGCAAAACGAAATGATCAGTTTTTTGAAACGAAACGATTCCTGTACAATTTATCCGGTACTCGGAAAATCAACGATTTCCTGAATAGCGATCTTCCGCCCGAATCCTTCTGGCAGGACGATATCGCTCAGTTCAGCGAACAGCGAGAGCCCTACTTACTGTACCGCTGACGCCTCACTTCAAACAGCAGCAGGGCGGCGCTCACAGAAGCGTTGAGCGATTCCACATTGTTGCTCATCGGTACGGAAACCCTGAAATCGCAGTGTTCGAGCGTCTTTTTACTGATGCCATCGTGTTCACTTCCGACTACCAGCGCAAAGGGCGTGTCGTACTTCACTTCCCACATTTTCTGATCGCCTTCTGCGTCGAGACCGGCCGCCCAGAATCCTTCATCTTTTAGTTTGATGAGCGTCTGATTGATATTAACCACTCTGATCAGCGGGATTTTTCCGGCTGTGCCGGCTGAGGCTTTAATGACAGCGCCGCTAACCGGAGCCTGTCCGTGTTTGGGTACGATCACCGCGTCGGCGCCGGCTGCTGCTGCGCTTCGCAGGATGGCACCGAAATTATGTACATCCTCGATGGCATCCAGAACTACCACGAACGGCAGTGTGGATTTATCCAGGTTCCCGATCCACTCTTCAAATTCGGTATAGGCAAGTCCGCCGATTAAGACAACCACGCCCTGATCGTTCACCTTGCCGACCATATCCATAAGCTTGCGTCCAGGTACGCGTGAAACGACCACTTTAGCCGCAGAGGCGAGGGTTTCAAGTTTTTGAACCGGCTTGGAATTCAGTCCCTGTCGGATGTACAGTTTTTCAACCGGAGCCGTGTTGTTTTCCAGAATTTCAGTTACAGGATGAATTCCCCAGGCGTAATCATTGTTAACTTCAGAAGACAAAATATTTTATTGATTTCTTCATTACATTAGCATCAGCAGAAAGAAACTGCCAACCAGAAAAATTTTATGAAAGATAGCGGAAAATATCCGGTTCCCGAATCAAAAACTAAGCTGAGTAAACCTAAAACAAGGCGCTCGGCAATCAACCGCTTTCTGGGAAGAATCCAGAGCGCGAATATTTTTTATCTGATCAGCGGGGTATTCCAGATTCTTGTCGGGCTGATAGTAACCGCCGTAAGTATTCTCAATCTGGTACAGCCACTCTGGATCTCGGCACTACTCAGCCTGCTGGGCTGTATCGTAACGATGCTCGGCAGCTATCAGGTTTACGACATCTGGAAAAATTCCAGAAGCGTTGAAGGACTTGCAAGGGATGCGATTGAACGGGCTATCGAATCCAGAAACTGATTTTACTTTAAAGAATGACAACAGGGGATAAGAAAAACGAAATCAACCGGATGGAAGAGTTTATTCGCCTCCAGATCGGCAACGACGCTATGGCGCTTCCGGATGAAAACAAAATCCAGCTGCTAAAAGCCCGCTTCAAAAGGCTGATCATCATGCTGGTCGTAAACATCGGAATCGTAGTTTTTTTCGGATACTCGTTTTACTACGAAATCACCACCCTCAGCGATACCTGGTATACCTTTATAGTCGTTTTCTTCGTGATGAACGTCATTTTCATAACCTATCACTGGAAAAAGCTAAGGCAGTCCATAGATTATCTGGAATCAGGCGGGTAGGAAAGGTAGTTTTGGTACTTGGTTTCAACGATATTCTACTAAAGACGTTCGTTACCTTTTGTGCGGATAAATCGGCGAATACAATTTGATGTATGTGCATAATAATATTTACTTTAGGGACAGGGTATATTGTAGGGACAGGGCATGCCCTGTCCCTACAATATGCCCAAAAATGAATGGATTACGGCCCGAAGCCCCATTTTATCCAAGGCCGGATTTCATTTTTTAGAAATTGTTATTCCGTATCTGTCTTGCCCAGTTCATAAGTGGGCGCTGCACGGCGAAGTACAAACCAATTCTGAATTCTGATTCGTAGCGGAGTGAAGAACCCCCGAAGTAGTCGGGGCAGGCGCGCAGCCCTTTCACTCATTCTGAATTTTGAATTTTACATTTTGCATTTTGAATTCCCCGCTCTCTTCCTGATTTCCACAGTTGTATCCTTCACCCCGTAATCCTATCTTCAATCCTTGTCGATACAACCGCATTCAACCACCCGTCATGGCTACCAAATATATCTTCGTAACGGGAGGCGTTACGTCCTCTCTCGGCAAGGGAATAATATGTGCTTCGCTTGGTAAATTGTTGTCCGCCAGAGGACTAAAAGTTACCATCCAGAAACTTGATCCTTACATAAATGTGGATCCGGGAACGATGAACCCCTACGAGCACGGGGAAGTTTACGTAACCGACGACGGCGCCGAAACGGATCTTGATCTTGGTCATTACGAGCGTTTTCTTGGCATTAACACATCGCAGCAAAATAACGTAACGACCGGGCGTATTTACTATGATGTTATCATGAAGGAGCGCCAGGGGGCGTATCTCGGCAAAACGGTTCAGGTAATTCCGCACATTACTGATGAGATTAAATCCCGGATTCTGGAGCTTGGCGAAACGGGTGAATACGATGTGGTTATTGTGGAAACGGGTGGCACGGTCGGGGATATTGAAGGCCTGCCGTACATTGAAGCGATGCGCCAGCTTAGGTATGATGTCGGCAAGAAAAACACGCTTTCGATTCACCTCACGCTGGTTCCGTATCTGCGTGCGGCGCGCGAGCTGAAGACAAAACCGACGCAGCACTCGGTAAAAACGATATACGAAATCGGGCTTCAGCCGGATATCCTGGTTTGCCGCGCGGAAGTTCCGCTTGATATGAGTATCCGCCGGAAAATCGCCCAGTTCTGCAACGTGGATGTAGAGGATGTGATCGCATCTATCGATGCCGAATCCATTTACGAAGTGCCGTTGATGATGCTCGAAGAAGGACTCGACAGTCAGGTTATCTCCAAGCTGGACATCAAGTGCAAGGATAAGCCTGATCTTGAAAACTGGAATGAGTTTGTGAACGCGGTTAAAAATCCGAAGAAGCGGATCAAAATCGGGCTCGTCGGGAAATACGTGGAGCATCATGACGCATATATCTCAATCGTCGAGTCACTTATTCATGCCGGTGCGGTTAATGGCTGCAAAATTAACCTTGAGTGGGTTCAAAGCGATGAAGTAACGCCGGAGAATGTCGATAAAAAGCTCGGGCATTTATCCGGAATTCTGGTTGCTCCCGGTTTTGGCGGTCGCGGAATTGAGGGTAAAATCAGCGCGGTGAAGTATGCCCGTGAGAACAAGGTTCCGTTTTTTGGCATCTGCCTCGGCATGCAGTGTGCCGTGGTTGAGTTCGCAAGAAACGTTTGCGGAATGAATGAGGCCAACAGTACCGAGTTTAACGCGGAAACTAAATTCCCGGTTATCGACGTAATGCCTGATCAGAAAGACATCCTGGAAACGGGCGGAACTATGCGTCTGGGCAGTTACGATTGCGCTCTCAAAAAAGACACCAATTCGCTCAGAGCGTATAAGCAGGAGCTGATCAACGAGCGGCATCGCCACAGATATGAGCTGAACAACGAGTTTCGCGAAACGCTGGAAAAAGCCGGATTGGTGATGGCCGGGGTAAATCCGGATCGGGATCTTGTCGAAATTATTGAACTGAAAGATCATCCCTGGTTTACCGGTGTTCAGTTTCATCCGGAGCTAAAGAGTAAAGTTGTTGAGCCGCATCCAATTTTCGTTGGATTTGTGGAGGCATCCCTGAAAAAAGCAGAAGCATCGCGCCAGGAACCGGAAAAATCCAATTCAGCAAACTGATCCCCTATGTCTGAACCCGCGTCAATTCGAGTACGAGCCTGCGGGATTTTAGTGGTGAACGAAAAACTACTGCTGGTCAGAATTAAAGCGCCGACCCGAAAACAACCCTTCTGGATGCCACCAGGCGGAGCCGTTCATCCCGGTGAAACGGTTCATGAGGCCGTAAAAAGAGAGATGCAGGAAGAAACCGGACTTGAAGTGGAAACGGGGGATGTGCTGTTTGTTTCAGAGTTTATCAAATCGCCGTGGCACGCTTTTGAGGTTTATATCCGCTGCAAACATATTTCCGGCGAACTAAAACTTGGCAGTGATCCGGAATACAGTGATTCTCTTCAGATGCTCAAAGACGTTCGTTTTATGGGAGAAGAGGAGCTTTCAGGTGAAGATCTGCAACCTCCTTTTTTTAAAGACCATCTTCCTGAAGTTTTGTCTGATAGTATTTCTGATCTTACGTTCCACAGTAATTTGCAGTAGTGAAATAACCCGGGATAATCCTCCATAATGCTTCAGGTTCTGACTCCGCATCTTCTCAAAAAAAATTTTAATAATCTGCGGAATGCTTTATAATCAGTCTTTGACAAAAGTAACAGCTATTTGATACCGAACACGGATTGCTGAGATGGACATGAAACGACACCATTACGAAGATGTGCAGTTTTTGCACGGGTGGGCCAACAAGTTTTGGTTCGCAGTTTTCGTGGTTCTCGTTATCGCAGCACCGTATATGTTCCCCGCGCAGCTTTTTCTGATCAGCCTGATCGGCGTAAATATTATAATTGCGCTGGGTCTCAATATCCTTACCGGAAATACTGGTCAGATATCCCTCGGACACGCCGGTTTTGTGGCGATCGGAGCCTACACGACCGTCGTTTTGATGCAATCCTGGATGATCCCGTTCCCCGCAGCGCTGATTGCAGGAGGAATTCTCGCGATGCTGTTTGGTGTAATTCTGGCACTTCCCGCACTGCGTCTCGAAGGCCCGTATCTCGCCATAGCCACGCTTGCCTTTGGTATTGCCATAAAGATTATTCTCGGGAATATTCCCGGACTCGGCGGCCACAACGGAATTTCAGTTATCGGGATGGATCTCGGGTTTACGATGATTACTTCCGAAGTCGGGATTTACTACGTGATTGCCGGAATCGCCCTCGTGATGGGCATTGCGGCGCGGAATATCGTAAAATCCAGAGTGGGACGCGCATTTCAGGCCATTCGGGACAGTGATATCGCCGCATCCGCAGCCGGAATAAATCTGGCCGGATATAAAACGATGAGTTTCATGATCAGCGCGTTTTATGCGGGAATTGCCGGCGGATTGTGGGCTGTTTTATTGGGATATATCAACCCGAATATGTTTGAATTCGTCGTTTCGATTGAGTATTTCGCGATGGTAGTCGTTGGCGGACTCGGTTTTGTAGCCGGTTCGGTGATGGGCGCGGCGGCAGTTACGTATCTTCGGGTAAACTCGGATAATCTCAATTCCGTACCCGTAATCGGCTGGCTGCTCGATTTGATGTCCATTGACCTGACGGTACAAACCGGCGTTACCTGGGTAATTACGGGAATCGTGCTGATTCTCGTTGTGGTTCTTGAACCGCTCGGGCTCTACGGCATCTGGCTGCGTATCAAAATTTACTGGAGGACCTGGCCTTTCTGATGATGGACTTCTCCGAAATAGTAACCCTGATCGTTCGCTCGGTCGAAACCGGAAGCATCTACGCGCTGGTTGGCCTGGCTATGGGCATCATTTATAAAGCTTCTGAGGTGCCGAACTTCGCGCAGGGCGAAATGGCCACTTTTTCCACGTTTATCGCCTTTATGGTGCTTACGGTGCACGGTGCGCCGTTTTATGTGGCGTTTGTCGTTTCATTGCTGTTCGCCTATATCCTCGGAATTGCGTTTGAGTTTTTGTGCGTAAGAAGAGCGAAAAACCCGACTATCCTCAGTATGATCATCCTTACCATCGGGCTTCAGATGGTGCTTTATGGTTTGTCAGGATGGGTTTTCGGAACCGAGCAGCGCGCGTTTCGTCTTCCGTTTTCCCAGTTTGAAACCGTAGAGATCGGCGGCGTTGTGATAAGCCATCTCGGGCTGGCCACGATCATCGCATCTTTTGTGCTGATGTGTCTCATTTACTGGTTTCTGGAGCACACCAAAACGGGACTCGCCATGCGTGCCAGTCAGCAAAATTCGATGGCTGCCCGCATTAACGGAATTTCTTCAAACCGCGTGGTAAATCTTTCATTTGGGATCAGCTCCATTGTGGGCGCGATCGCCGCGATGCTCTTTGCGCCGATTATCACACTTTCTCCGGATCTGATGTGGGATCCGCTTTTAAAAGGATTTGCGGCGGCGGTTCTCGGCGGATTCGCAAGCCTGCCCGGCATCGTATTCGGCGGATACATCCTTGCGCTGATCGAAAACCTGTTCGGCCTGTGGTTCTCGCTTGAGTACAAATCGGTTGTAGCGATGGGAATTATCGTGCTGGTACTGTACATCAAGCCGTCCGGATTATTCTCGAAACACTATCAGCGGAAGGTGTAGCTATGAGTAATAATCCATTTTTTACGGTAGATAAAATCAGCAAAAGTTTCGGCGGACTCCAGGCGCTGAAGGAGCTCTCTTTCCATGTTAATAAAGGCGAAATCTATTCGGTGATCGGCCCGAACGGCGCCGGAAAATCAACGCTCTTTAACTGCATCAACGGCATTTACAAACCGGATACGGGTTCGGTAAAAATTCAGGGTCAGGAAATTACAGGACTTCGCCCGGATCAGGTGGCGGCGCATAAAATCAGCCGGACGTTCCAGAATATCGAGCTCTTTTCGAACATGACGACTATGGATAACATCCTGCTTGGTCGTCATATGCACATGAAAACGGGCGTTTTTTCTGCGTCGGCGATGCTCTGGAAAAACAGTTTTTCCGCGAAGGATGAAACGGAGCATCGTCGGAAAGTAGACGAAATTATCGATTTTCTTGATTTACAGGCATCCAGAAATAAACTGGTATCGCAGCTGCCATACGGTATCCAGAAAATTGCCGAGCTGGGCCGCGCACTGGCAACCGAACCGGAACTGCTTTTGCTTGATGAACCGGCTGCCGGACTAACCAATGAAGAGCGCGAAGATCTCATTTTCTGGATTCGCGATATCCGCGATGAACTTGGTATTACCATCATCCTGATCGAGCATAATATCCAGATGGTATCCGAAATTTCTGACCGGATCATTGCCATAAACTTCGGTAAAAAGCTGGTTGAGGGAACCGTGCAGGAAGTAACGAATAATCCGGATGTAGTCCGGGCTTATCTGGGGGCGGACTGATGACGCTGCTTAACGTGCAAAATATCGAAACCTACTACGATCGCGTGTACGCGCTCCGCGGAGTTTCCATGGAAATTCAGGAGGGAGGTATTACCGCGATTCTGGGAAATAACGGCGCCGGAAAAACGACCATCCTCAACTCAATAGTCGCCCTGATTGATGATCAGCCTGAAAAGGGATTGATCGAATTCGACGGGAAGACCATTACCAATATGAGCACCGAGAAAATCATCCGGATGGGAATCGGATATGTTCCTGAAGGGCGCCAGGTTTTCAACGAGCTTACGGTTTTGGAGAACATCAAAACGGGAGCCTATACGCGAAAGGGCAGAAGCGAAATTGAGGCCGATATCGACAAAATGTTTGAATACTTTCCGGTTTTAAAAGAGCGAACCAAACAGCAGGCCGGTACGCTTTCCGGCGGTGAACAGCAGATGCTCGCTATCGCCCGCGCGCTGATGAGCCGCCCAAGACTCCTCATGCTGGATGAACCTTCACTCGGATTATCCCCGCTTTTGGTTAAAGAAGTTTTTGAAATCATTCGCCAGATTCATCAGGATGGGACCACGATTCTTTTGGTAGAACAAAACGCCAAAAAAGCGCTGGAAATCGCTGATTTCGGCTATATCCTCGAAAACGGCCGCTTTGTGGCATCCGGAACTGCCGGGGAATTAAAAGCCAATGATGACGTAAAAGAGTTTTATCTTGGCGTGAAATCAGAATCGTCGGTGAAAGGCTATCAGCGCTATCGTCGAAAGCGCCGCTGGCGTTAAACCTCAAACTATACTATGGAATTTCTCTGGTACGTAGTTACCCCGCTTCTCATCATCAGCGTTTATCTCGGCTGGTGGGCGCAAAAGCAAACCATCCGCAAAGAAATGAAGGTGCTGATGTTTCAGCTCATGGTCGATGCCATGATCATCGCGTTTTTTCTCATCTACTTTTTCCAGATACGCGATTTTCTCTTCATGATGGTTGCCGGAATTTACCTCTATATCATCTCGGCAAGAACGCGCGCTTTCATCGATAAGGTTGATGATTTGACCTGACCGGCTTTATCTGGAAACGCTGGCCCGGTTTATCTCAAAAACCGTAACGCCAATATTTGTTGAGGCGTCTTCATCATCTGGCCTGGTGAGGAAATAAACTCTGCCGTTTGAGGCTGTTAACACAGGGCTCTCAAGCTCAATCGCATCTCCCACCGGCGAACGGGAATCAAGATTAAAAAGCTGGATGTAGTATTTATCCCAATGATGACGGTACTGAAGCATAATCAGGTTATTATCCAGAATATAGAGGTCGTTATTGAACGTGAAGCGGGTAAGTGATCTCGAAATTTCTGTACGAACCCGGCTGATATCGTTCGTGTTGAGCGTCCAGACCAGTTTGTCGAAGATCTCAGGACGGAACTCGATTTCGGCGAGCAGTTCGCCGTCCGGAGTGTAGTGGTAGATGATCGGAAGGGTCATGTTGCTGTACAGAATGGATCCGTCCCTTTTCATGGCGAAACTCCGGCCGGTATTTACGTATCCGGTAAACGTTTGATGCTGCGCCGCCGGATTTCCAAACGCGTTAATAAACCTGCCAAGCGGACTGTATCGTGCAATGCGGTTACCGTTCAGGCCAATTTGATAGGAGTAAATATAACCATCAGGCCCGGCGGTGGATCGCACTGCGGCAAACGGGCCGTTGTTGTTTTGCAGCTGCTGGATCAGATGCCCGTTGGCATTAAACATAGCCGCCCAGGGTTCGGAATTGCTGACAATCAGATTTCCAAAAACGTCAAATCCGGCATGAACCGGCCCCCATTCAACCATTTGATCGGTTGTGTCAGGCAACACGGAGTAGAGGTGGCTTCCCTGATCGTTGAAAACGGAAACGCGGTTATTCCTGCGGTCGGTGATCGCAAAGCGGTTATCCGGAGAAACATCCATAGTGGAAATCCAGATGGGGATGCTCCGCTCGAAGTTTATCTCCCCCTGATATGTGAACAGATCATAAAAATGATTGGAAACCGTGAAGTCAAGCCGGCCTTCTTCCTGCGAAATTGCTCTCTCAGGAATCATCAATAAAAAACCCGCTAACAGAAGAAAGTATAGTTTATGCATCAAGCTTAATCGTTAGGAAGCTGAGCTTCAGGCCCAAAACTTAGCGTCAAATATGAGAGTTATAATTTTATTTGACAAATTTTTCTGATTTTCGCCATAAGTAACAGTAACCCCACCAGAAATCCGGCCTATGGATAAAATGGCGTTAAGAACCGAAGTGGAGTGAAGCGTTAAGAATAAAATCATTCCGCTGACTGACGTGGAAATTGATTACAATGGTTGCGGAGCATTGATTTTATTTAGCGCAACGCAGCGGAGGTTTAGCCATTTTATCCCAGCCGGCGGCTTTTGGGTTACCTTTTGTCCGCACAAAAGGTAACGTAGTTTTTAGCAGATGATAGTTATGCCAATTTTATGAGAGTTACTTGGAAACCATCTTTTTAAAAGTGCTATTTCATTTTTACCGCCTATACTTATAAATTCGACTGAATCTAATCCCGATTATGGCAGAAAAATTTTCAAATATTCCCGCGCTTTTTCGTGAAACATCCGCACGGTTGTCGGATAAAACCGCAATGC
Source organism: Balneolia bacterium (assembly GCA_003567135.1). GTDB lineage: Bacteria > Bacteroidota > Rhodothermia > Balneolales > Cyclonatronaceae > PXAI01. Next base: position 13,928 of record PXAI01000093.1, read on the forward strand.
GGAAAAAAGAGCTTGGAATCTGGAATGATATCACCTGGAATGAGTATTACGAAACCTCCAGAAGCCTGGCCGCCGCTTTTTTGCATTTCGGGCTTGAGAAAGGCCAGTGCGTATCCATCATCGGGGAAAATTGTCCGGAATGGGTTTTTGCAGATATGGGCATTATCATGGCCGGTGGCGTTTCGGTGGGGATTTACACCACGAACTCGGCCGAGCAGTGCCAGTATGTGATTGACAACTCTGAGAGCGTATTTCTCTTTGTCGAAAATGAGGAACAGCTGGATAAGTGGCTCGCAGTACGTGACGAGCTTCCGCGCCTGAAGAAAGTCATTTTCTGGGATGATAAAGGCCTTCGCGATTTTAAAGATCCGATGGTAATGTCATTCGGCGAATTTGTTGAAAAGGGCCGTGAAGTATTACCGGATTATCAGGATAAAATTGACAAAATATGCGGTGAACTTTCTGAGGATGATCCCGCAATTCTGGTCTACACGTCTGGAACAACCGGCCAGCCTAAAGGCGCCATTCTCTCGCATCGCAACCTCACCTGGATGGCCGCTACCATCGCTGAGATGGATCCCGAAATGGACATCAACGAGAATGAGAACGTAGTATCGTTTTTGCCGCTCTGCCATATTTTTGAGCGGCTTTTCAGTGTGTTCATTCATGTAAAGGTTGGCTATCAGGTCAATTTTGTAGAAGGGCCTGATACGGTAATGGAAAACATCCAGGAAATTTCTCCCTCAGTGGGATATGCCGTTCCGCGAATTTGGGAGAAGTATTATTCCGCCGTTTTTATCAAAATGAGCGATGCCACGCGGTTTAAAAAACTGGCGTATTTCTATTCGCTCCAGGTTTGTATGAAATACACCGAACGCAAATTCGCGGGTCAGGAAGTTTCTGGCGGATTGCGGCTGCTTTGGTTTTTATCCCAGAAACTGGTTTTCAATAAACTTCGGGAGCGTCTGGGCCTTGAGCGTATGAAGATCGCTTTTTCCGGTGCAGCTCCGATCTCGCCGGATGTGCTCAAATTTTTCTGGTCAATCGGGCTTCCCATGGTGGAAGGATACGGTCAGACGGAAGGAACCGGAGTTGCCGCTGCGGCGATGCTCAGCGCATTCAAGCCCGGCTCAGTGGGAAGGCCGGTGCCCGGAACGGAAATCAGGCTTGCGGAGGATGGTGAAATTCTGGTAAAGGCACCTTCGGTTTTTCAGGGATATTACCGCCGGCCTGAGGCCACCGAGGAAGTGTTGAAGGATGGATGGCTTCATTCGGGCGACATCGGTGAATTCGATAAAGAAGGTTTTCTGAAGATCATCGACCGGAAAAAGGATCTGATCATCACGGCCGGCGGAAAAAATATCGCGCCGCAGAATATCGAGAACAAGATCAAATTTAGTCCTTATGTGAATGACGCCATCGTTATCGGGGATCGTAAGAAATTCCTGTCGGCGCTGATCGTGCTGGACGAAGATAACGTCGTAAAATATGCGCAGGATAATAAAGTGCAGTTTTCGACCTACAGCGATCTGGCCACGAACGATGAAATCAACAAGCTGATTCAGAAAGAGATTGATAAAGTAAACAAGGATCTTGCCCGCGTGGAAAGCATCCGCAAGTTTCGCATTTTACCGAAGAAGCTTCTCGAAGAAGACGGAGAAATGACGCCAACCATGAAGGTGAAGCGAAGCTACGTAAACAAAACGTACAAAGAGCTTATTGAGGAGATGTACTCTTCCAGAAATTAGTCTAAACCACGTTCCACTTAACCGACTTAATCAAAATCATGAAAAAACTAACCCTTCTATTTGCTGCTTCGGCACTGCTGTTCAGCCTGATGATTTCCGGCTGTGGAGCCGAAGAATCGACCGGCGTAACGGATGATGAAATTGTAATCGGCTCATGGGGGCCACTCGACGGACCCGCCGCGCTCTGGGGCGCTGTTCCGCGCGGTATGGATGCCTATTTCAAGCACATTAACGAGCAGGGCGGTATTCATGGCCGCCAGATCCGGTTTATTTACAGAAACGACGGGTACGAGCCGCCAAGAACGGTTTCAGCCGTCCGGCAGATGGTTCAGCAGGATCAGGTTTTTGCCTTTGTAGGCGGCGTGGGAACATCACCCGGAATGGCCGTTCGCCGCTACATTCTGGATCGAGGAATTCCCTGGGTTTCACCTGCCAGCGGATCAACGCACTGGGCATATCCTCCGAATGACCTTCTTTTCAGTACCTATCCGCTTTATGTGGATGAAGCCGCGATTCAGGTTGAGTATGCTGTTGAGGAACTTGGTTTCTCCAAAATCGGAATCATCTACCAGAGCGATGATTACGGCAAAGGCGGACTGGTCGGTGCTGAGATGCAGCTCGAAGAATACGGACTCGAAATTGTGGCATCTGTTTCAACAGAAATTGGGGATACCGACCTGAACTCACACGCCCGCAGACTGCAAAACGCCGGTGCCGAAGCCGTTCTTTTGTGGGTGCTTCCAAGTCAGGCCACGAATATTATCCAGACTTCAGCCAGAAGCGGATTCCGTCCGCAGTGGATCGCATCCAGCACGCTTTCCGATATGCAGCTGATGTACGACATCACCGATGGTTTATGGGAGGGCACGATTTTTACCTCATTCGGTGGTTTTGATAATGTGAATCCGGAGCTGCTCGGTGAATACAGAGAGGCACTCGCAAAACATCAGCCCAACGTTCGTTTTGGAGCATTTTCTGCCGCCGGATTTCTTTTTGCAGAGCCGGTTGTTGAAGCCCTCAGAATTGTCGGCCCTGATCTCACGCGGGAATCTTTCGTGGAAGCCCTCGAATCTCTGGAAGGTTTTCAGGGGATTGGCCCCGAGATAACCTTTGGCCCCGACATCAGGCAGGGAACACGCTCAGCCGGGCTCCTGAAATGTATCTCGGCCACCGAGTTTGAAGAACTCGCGCCTTTCAGAACTTCAAACATCGACGTGGAAGAGGCCATTCGCCGAATGCAATGATAATATCGTTACGCCTTTTCCCCACAAATGTAGAGACGCAAAATTTTGCGTCTCTGCGGTTGTGGGGAAATATCATATATAAAACACATCCGTCCCCAATCACCCCATGCGAACGATAAAAAACATTCCGCATCCCGAAATGAACATCACCGTGTTGATGTGGAACAACAAATATCTCATCAAATGCGAAGCCGGGCCGTACGAACAGGTCTACAAAGTGGATGCATCCGCCGTGGTTTCGGAGGATGATCTGACCGGGCTTATCTCCGAAGAATTCCTCGAAAAGGTAAAACAGCGCTTTCTCGAAATGAACAGTGATTTCGGTATCTCGGTTTTGAAAAATCTCTGATCAGGATCTAACCCGGATTATTCACCAAAGCCTGCCCCGACTCATAACACACCCAAATTTGAGGGAATGTATACTTGCTAAAAGCTAAATTTAATCAATTGCTTATATCGCATATTTAATTGATTCGTGAATAATCCGGGCTAAGTTCTTTTTCAAGTGATACCTGAAAATCCTTGTACTGGGCATTGTATTTGGCCTCTATCACTTTGAAACCGGAGTTCAGGCCTAAAATCAGCATTCCGGGATTCATATTCGGGAACGTATCGTAAATGAACTTTTTAAACCCGAGTTTGTCCGCTTCCAGTATCATCCGGCCAAGCATTTTTGCGGCTACTCCTTTTCTCCTGTATTGTGGCAGAACGCCGCCTTTTGCCGAATAAAACACGCCGTTTCTGCGGTTGTAGCCAATCTTAAACCCAACAGGCACATCCCCGTGCATCGCCATAAGAATCACCAGCGTATCGTGATCAGTCCGGTTTATGACCCGCGCTTCCTTGAAAATTGCATAGTTAAGCGGTTCAAGCAGATGGAAATCCTTTTTGCCCAGCCGCTGAACGTGTATGTCATCGATGGTGTTCATCGTATCATGTGGGATTATGAATCAAAATGAATGATAGTTCAAAAAGTGTTACTTTGGCAACTGTCGCTGAAATGATTGCCAATCATAAAATTACCACTAAATTCGCGTCAAAATCTTTTTTCCATGAAAATAATGCTCCGTCTTTTTTTAGTTATCCCGTTTTTGATGCTGATCACGTTTTGTGCTCCGCAGGCTGATGAAATTACCGTAATCCACAATGTGAACGGGTATACAATGAACGAAGACGGTGAACGGCTCACTTTTGAGGCGATCGCTTTTGAAAACGGAATCATCCTCGAAACCGGCTCATCATCCCATATTTTAAATGAATATCCCGATGCCGTAACAATCGACGGTGAAGGGAACACCATGCTTCCCGGCCTGATCGACGCGCATGCACATATTCTGGGTCTGGGCGAATCCCTGCTTAACGTAAATCTCGCCGGTGCGCAGTCGCTGGATGAGGCGCTGCAGCGAATCAGCGATTTTGCGGAAGAGCATCCCGATCACGATTGGATACTCGGACGCGGCTGGAATCAGACGCACTGGCCCGAAAATGAGTTTCCAACGGC
>PXAI01000329.1 GCA_003567135.1 Balneolia bacterium
AGAAGTTTCGCCAGCCGACACGCTGTTGTTCAGCCAGACGCCGCCGTGCCCTTGAGGCGCGCCCCAGTCGGCCAGATCCTCGAACTGGCCGAACCAGAAATTCGACTGGGCACGGAGCGCGAGCGGGTTCCCCATTCTTGATAAATCGTTCTTCGCGATCACCAGCTGGCCATCGAACATGCAGTAATCCACCGGCATTTTGTGGTAGCTGCTGATCGGCCGCAGCCCTGAGAAATCCGCAGATGAGAACGTGGACGGGAAATCGAAGAACATTCCGTGCATGTGCATGAGGTAGGGCGAGCCCGGCGTGGCGGGGTCGAGCTGGCGGATACGCGGCCACTCGGTGTGCCAGCCATGCGAGCCATCGTGGGTATAGGAGGACTTGGGCACCCGCCAGGTGGTCCATTCCCCATCTTCGAACACACGGACCAATACGGACTTGGCGTCAAAGCCGGTGGCCCAGACTGGATCGGTCTCGGGATTCTCGCTGCCATGGATGCCCCCCGGGCCGGTAACTTCGCAGTGCTGGGTGGTGAAGTCCTGGATCCAGCCGGCCATGAAGTGCGGCTCCCCTGGCTCCGGGCCGATATCCTCCGAGTAGGTGGTGTTGCTGTTGATGGGGTCCAGCGGCAGGTAGCTGTTGTCGTTTTCGGCGTAAGTGGTGCCGTCCCACCGGGCAAGCACCCCAGCCGGCCCGAAGAGGTTATTCTGGTTCGATGGCCGCCCGTTGTTGGCCGCGATGAAGTAGCCCTGCCCGGTGTAGGCGCCTTTGCCGTGCATGCCGAAAAGGAATTTGTCTCCCTTAAGCTGGACGTCGGGATAGCGGGTGATGACGCTAAGATCATAAACATTGATATCGTAAAGCCCGTGTTCCATCGTGAACGTGTAAACCCGGTTTTCGGGATCACTCAGGTGGGCGGCGGTGGCGGTGGGACGACCCGGTGCGACGGAATACGGCAGGGTGCGGACGTTGCGCTCGGCATCAATGAAATATGGACCGATGATCAACTGGTTGGACGGTTCGTGGATGAAGCGGTTGGCCGGAGTGCCCCCGATCGATTCCGGCCTGGCAACGAGGTTGAACTGGTCGTCCATTTCGTAGAGTTTGTTGGAACCATCCCCGGTGGGAAGGTGCGGGCCGTAAGTGACGGCCCACAGCCGGTCCGCCCACGGTACCACCGCGCCGATGCCCACCTCATTGTGGCTGTTGTAGACGGCGAGGTGGGGATAGACCCCGGAAATCCGCACCGGTGGACGGGTGACGGTCGATTCGAGGGGCAGGGTCATATCCCAAACGTCCGCGTCCTGCGAGCCGCCCGCCGATCTGGTGTCGATGAAGAGCGACCCCGCGAAAAACCCGGTCGTGCTGCCGTTCGCCGTCACGATGATGTCGATGGTTTCGCCATCGCCGAGGGTGACCGGTACGGATGGAACACTGACGACCGTGAAGGCATTGGAGGGATGTCCCGGATCGTCGCTCAGCACCAGATCGTCGAAGGTGACGGTGGCTCCATCGTCGGCGAGCACCTCATAGCGGATCATCTTCGATTGGTTGCTTCCCTCGATGAAAGCTGGAAACGCAAAATGGTCGTCGGGAGAGGTGGCCGCGATGCGGACGGTCGGGTTGCAGGAGTATTGCAGCTCGGGCGATGGTCCATTGTGGCGGCTTCCCAGCCAGGTGAAGCTGCGCGTTCCGGCGGGTGCGGCCTCCGCTTCCGGGGAATAGATCCCCAGATACAGCGTTCCGTTTCCGGCCAGTTCGTTGAAGGCCTCCGTCAGTTCGGGGCTGCTGAAAACGATGGTGGTGTCGTCGCTGGCGCCCGTTGCCGGGGTGAAATTGAAGGTCGCGAGCGGCGTGCCCATGGGGCCCGGCCGGATTGCACCATCCCAATCGGAATCCAGCTGGAACAGGGTGTAGGTCTGATTCAGGACCGAGGTGTTGTTCTCGTTGAGCTTGGGAAACAGCGTGAGGGTGACGGCCATACCCGGAGACTCGTCCGAGAGGTCGAAGGTCAGGTAGGAGCGGAAGAAGTCGTTCTCGCCGTCGAGCGCCCCGACGGCCAGACTGTCGGTGTTGTTTTTGTCGAGATCCTCTGGTGTGGTGGGATGGTTCAGTCGGCTCCGGTCATCGAAGTCGGGCAGGAGGGTCGTTCGCGCTTGCACGGAGGAGCCCATCAGGAAGAGAGCCAGTCCGGAAAGGGCCAGATATCTTGTCTTAGAATTCATGTTTTATTCGGTCTTAGAATTCATGTTTTATTCGGTCTTAGAATTCATGTTTTATTTGAGAGAAAGGTTGAATTGGGAATGGGAGGACTCATTACGGCGGCGGAGCAAGACGTATCTAACTATCTGATGGTGATCAATGTTCCGGCGGAGGGAATCTCGATGGCATTGGCATTGAGCGTCACATTGTCGAACTGAATCCAGTCGCTGCTGGCAACACCAGAAGAACTTCTGATCATCGGCATAAAGAAGGTGACTGTCTGGTCGGTCAGGCCGTCGAAATCGCCTGCGTTCACGTTGGAGCCACGCCAAGGATTCCCCGTCGGATCGTCGAGGTTGATTGTAAAGCCCGTTTCGGAAGCCGGGTCGTTGCTGGTCTTGCCGAACCTGCCGATGGTGTCGTTGACGGCATTGGCAGTCCCATGGATGCTGCTGTAGGTGCGGGCCCAAAGGGCACTCCTTTCAATCCCGCTGCTGGTGTAGTCATAGGTGAGCGATATCAGGTCCAGCGTGACGCCCGACGGGATGGTCAGACTGAAGCTGAGGACGGTATTGTCAGTAAATGACGCCGCGGTCCCGGTGTTGGGGATATCGGCTCCGAACAGCCGCAGCGCGTCCGACTGCAGTGCTGTGGTGGGGAAGCTGCCGATCGAGAAGTCCGAGGCGGTGACCCCGGCGGGCAAACCGCTGACGGTGGGCGCCAAACTGCCATCGGTAAATTCATAGGATATGGACATGATAGTCGCTTGGACCGGGGCACCAAACAGGAGAGTTCCAATAAGGAGACTGACGAAGGGATTGCACGTTTTCATGACTTTTTCCTTTTCCGGATTTATGATGAATGCAATATGACGCGCTATTGCGCTATATTACAGTAGTGTTTCATTGCAGCTCGAATAACACATAAAACCCGAAAAAAGTCATTATTTGTGGTAATCGGTCTATTTGAGGACACTTTACCCGTATGGAAGAGAAGAATGAGAAACCGCAAGCGCATGGGGCCGGAAAAGCCGATCCGGAGGCTTTTGCCGCCATTGTGCGGGACAACCAGCGCTGGCTACGCGGTTATTTCCGCGCGCGACTGTCGGACTGGGCGGCCGCCGATGATCTGGCGCAGGATGTGTTTATCACAGCTTTCAAGCAGATTCGGAACTTCCGGGGCGATTCGAGTATCGCATCCTGGCTGCGTGGCATCGCCCATAACCACTTGCGTAACCATCTGCGTAAACACCGTGAGGTTGCACTGGGAGGGAGCGAGGAGTTGCAGGCGCTACTGGAGCAGAGCTGCGATCAATGGCAGGCGGCAGTGGACATCAGTCTGGCCATGCAGGCACTGGTCACCTGCAAGACACGGCTTCCGCAGATGGCTCGGCGCCTGCTTGACCTTCGGTATGGGCAGGAAAAGTCCGTGCACGAGATCGCAGAGATCACCGGCAAGGGCTACTCGGCGCTGACGATGCAGTTCCATCGCCTGCGTCTTTTGCTCGCCAAGTGCATCACGGAAGAACTGGAAGGGGGGAAGGTATGAACGCGGGTCAACAACTGATTACACGGCTAATTGAGAAGGACCTGAGACCCGATGAAATGGCTGAACTCGGGCACTTGCTTAAAGCTGACGCCGCACTCAGGGCACAACTCGGCGCCCAGGCCACACTGCACGGCATGCTTGGGCCGATGGCGGAAGACGGTCTGGCCACTGAGCGGGTGGTCAGCCGCTACCACGAAGCGATCCGAGAGGCCGACGGGCAGGCGTTCGAGCAGAGGGTGCTGCGCCGCTTGCACCAGGTGGTGTTCCGGAGGAGGTTCTCGGGGGCGGCGGCAGCCGCCTCGATCCTCGCGATAGGTCTTTTTGCCTGGATGCGGTTTCCCGAACCCGTGGCCACGGTTACCCGCATCGAGTCGGTGTGCAGCGCGGTCGCGGTGGCCGCTGGAGATGTGTTTTCACGGGGCAAAAAGCTGAGTCTGAGCGCTGGCCTGTTGGAGCTGGATCTGCCCGGCCGTGGCCGAATGATCGTCGAAGGCCCGGCCGAACTCGAATTCACCGGCTCGGCCAGCGCGGTATTGAAGAAGGGCCGGACTTTGCTGCAGGTTACCCCCGCCGACCATGGCTACCGCATCGAAACCCCGAAAGGGGCATTGGTGAATCTCGGCACTGAATTCGGCGTCTTCGTGGACGAGCAGACCGGACAAGTGGAAACCCACGTCCTTGCGGGCGAGGTCAAGGCGATCCCACACGGCGAGATCACGCCGATTCTGCTGAGGAAGGATGAGGCGCTCCAGCAGACAG
>PXAI01000120.1 GCA_003567135.1 Balneolia bacterium
AGAATTCTTCGTGTAACGAGGTAGCCGCGCAAGGCGGAGTGTTGAGTTTTTAGTTTTGAGGGTTGAGTGGGCCCGGTACCTGCCGGATTCGCGCGCTTTGCGCGGAATTATAGGCAAATCGTTTTATTCCCAGACGCGATGCATCGCGTCTCTACGACGGCTCGAAGCGCGGTGCGCATCGGATTAGGAAGGTTCAATTCGAAAAAATCTCAAATCACTAATCGCTAATCGCCGATCTCAAATCCCCCCTGCCTCGAACCCATTTTAAATTTTGCATTTTGCATTTTGAATTGCCCAACTCTGAACTATATTTCGGGTTGCGAAATGAAAACCAAATCGGTGATGTTACCTCTTCATGACTACTGAAACCAAAGAAAACGTATCGGCTGCGGAGCGCCCGCTGGTGATTAAGGGCGCGCGGGTGCATAACCTTAAAAATATTTATGTTACCATTCCGCGGAATAAGCTTACGGTGATTACCGGGGTTTCGGGTTCGGGAAAGTCGAGCCTGGCGTTTGATACGATTTATGCCGAGGGACAGCGTCGTTACGTGGAGAGCCTTTCCAGCTACGCGCGGCAGTTTCTGGAGCGGATGGATAAGCCGGACGTGGATTTCATTCAGGGGATTTCGCCTGCTATGGCGATTCAGCAGAAAAATACGACGACCAACCCGAGATCGACAGTCGGGACGACCACCGAAATTTATGACTACGCCCGGCTGATGTTCGCGCGGATCGGGAAAACGATCTCTCCCGTTTCAGGGAAAGAAGTGGTGAAGGATACGCCGGAGACGGTGATCAATGAAATTTCCGGCGAGCTGAAAGAGGGCGACCGATTCTATGTGCTGTTTCCGATCCCGGATCGCGATCTTAAAAAGACGGAGGAACTGGATAACCTGCGCGAAAAGGGCTTCACCAGGATTTTATCCTCCGATGAAACCATGACCGACCTCTCCCGGGATGATGTAGACGCCCGGAAAATTTCGCTGAAAACAAGCCGCGTGATCGTTGACCGCCTCGTTTTTAAAACCGATGATGAATCCCGCACGCGCCTGGCCGATTCGCTGGAAGCCGCGTTTCGCGAGGGTCAGGGCACGGCGATCATCAAGCCGAGGGGCGGCGATGAGTTTGTGTTTTCCAGCCTGTTCGAACGGGACGGCATCACCTTTGAGGAGCCGACGCCGCAGATGTTTTCGTTCAACAATCCCTTCGGGGCATGTCCGCACTGCGAGGGATTTGGCCGGGTAACCGGCATCGACGAAGATCGCGTAATTCCCGATCCTGACGCCACCATTCGCGACGGCGCTATCGCTCCGTTTAACGGCCCGAAATTCAGCAAAAACTTGCGCGATCTGATCACCGTGGCGGCACGCTACAAGCTGCCGATCGACACGCCTTACCGCGAGCTGGAAAGGCCGGTGAAGGATCTGCTCTGGAAGGGAAAAGATGAGTATGTGGGTATTCACGGCTTTTTTGAGCAGGTGCAAAGCGAGTTTTACAAGATGCACATGCGGGTATTTTACGCCCGTTATCGCGGATATTCGCGATGTCCCGAATGCGACGGCTACCGCGTGCGCAAAGATGCGCTGAACGTAAAAATTAACGGACTGCACATCGGACAGATCTGCGAGATGACGATCGGTCACGCGCAGGAATTTTTCGATAAGGTTGAGCTGACCGAATACGAAACCGCCGTCGCCAGCCAGATTCTCTACGAAATTAAAAAACGACTGAAATATCTGGTGGATGTAGGGCTGGATTATCTGACACTCGATCGCCTTACAAACACACTCAGCGGCGGCGAGGCGCAGCGGATCAACCTGGCCAACGCGCTCGGCAGCTCGCTTATCGGAAGCCTATACGTGCTGGACGAGCCTACGATCGGCCTCCATCCGCGCGACAATTCGCGGCTGATCAGCATTCTGCAGCGGTTGCGTGATATTGGCAACAGCGTCATTGTAGTGGAACATGATCCCGAGATGATGGAATCGGCGGATCACATTATTGATATCGGCCCGTTTGCCGGCATTCACGGCGGTGAGATCAATTTCGAGGGCACGTTTGATGGCCTCAAAAAATCCCCGACGCTGACCGGTAAATATCTGAGCGGCAAGGTTTCTATTCTTGTCCCTGAAAAGCGCCGGAACGGAAACGGCAAGTTTCTGAAAGTACGCGGCGCCACCGAGCACAACCTGAAAAGCGTAGACGCCGACTTCCCGCTCGGCAAGCTTGTGGTGGTGACGGGTGTCAGCGGATCGGGGAAATCCACGCTGGTGCATCATACACTGTATGCCGGAATTCAGAAAGAGCTGGGGTCTTACGGCGGCAAAATCGGCCGGCACCGCGAGCTGACGGGCGTGCGTTACGTAGATAAAGTTGAAATGGTGGATCAGTCGCCGATCGGACGGTCTTCGCGCTCCAATCCCGCCACGTATACTAAGGCATTCGATGGCATCCGCGATCTGATGTCGAATACGCGCCAGGCGAAAATCATGGGCTACACGGCCGGGGATTTTTCCTTCAACAAACCGGGCGGCCGCTGCGAGGCGTGTCAGGGCGAGGGCGTCCAAACCATTGAGATGCAGTTTCTGGCCGATATCGAGCTGCCCTGCGAAGTGTGCGGCGGCAAACGGTATCGCAAGGATTTGCTCGCCGTGGAATATCGCGGCAAAAACATCTTCGATATTCTGGAGATGTCCATTTCTGAGGCGCTCGAGTTTTTTGTGGATGAAAAAGCGATCACCAACCGCCTGCAGGTGATGGAAGATGTGGGCCTTGGCTATTTGCGGTTGGGCCAGAGCGGCACCACGCTGAGCGGCGGCGAAGCGCAGCGCGTAAAACTGGCGCGCTTCCTTTCATTCGGTGATTCCGGTCACACGCTCTACTTCTTCGACGAACCCACCACCGGCCTCCACTTCGACGACGTGGCGCGCCTGCTAAAAAGCTTCAACCGCCTGATCGACAACGGCCACAGCGTCATCATCATCGAACACAACCTGGACGTCATCAAAAGCGCCGACTGGGTGATCGACGTCGGCCCCGAAGGCGGCTACGGCGGCGGCACGATCGTAGCCGAAGGCACACCGGAGGAGATTGTTAAAATTGAGGAGAGTCATACGGGTAGGTATTTGAAGGGGTTGGTTTAGGAGGAAGGGGAATTCAGAATTGGTGAATTCAGAATTCAGAATTGGGGAGGGAAGTGCCGGGGAAAGCGAGGTAAGTCGTCAGTACTTTTTGTGTGTGATTCGTGGTGGTTTTACTGGCTCGGGATGATTGAAATGATCTTTGTAGGTGCAGGGCGTGGCCTGTATCTACAGGTTGTGAAATAGTAATTCGGTGAGAGTTAACTCTATCGTATTAAACAGATTTGTACTCAGTTTGCTGCAAATTACGCCATTTCACTTCTCCACAGCTTAATACAAATTGAGCCTAAGATTCGATATTGATCTGTTTGAAGCACCTTCAACAGTCAAAACCCCATACGCGGTGCAATTTGTCAATGTTCCTCATTATCCGTCAATGCTTGTCTTGACTTCATCTTTTTAGTAAACTGTTTAAAAGTTATTTCCATTTAATACTCTAATGATGGAGCCACATTCAGACATAGAAATGCGCCTCATTGCGCTGAAGCCCATTTTGACTAAAAAGTTCAAGGTCAAAAATATCGGGATATTTGGCTCCTATTCCGAAGGAACACAATCTTCATCAAGCGATCTGGACATTCTTATAGATCTTCATGAACCGTTAGGCTGGAAGTTTTTTGACCTTAAAGATTTTCTTGAGACCGAGTTAAACCGGACCGTGGATTTGGTAACTCGCAATGCCTTAAAAGAACAGTTAAAGGAGAAAATTCTTAGTCAAACTAAGTTTGTATGACTAAGAAAAATAGAAACTACCTGTTTTATCTTGAGGATATGTACGAGTCTATGCTTCGGATCCAGGAATACACTGAGGATCTGTCTTTTCCCGAGTTCAGAGAAAACCGTCTTGTAACTGATGCTGTAATTCGAAATTTGGAAATTATCGGGGAAGCATCAAAAAGTGTCCCTGATTCCATTAAAAACGAATACTCTCAAATCCCGTGGAAACAAATGTATGGATTACGAAATTTTGTAGCTCATGAGTATTTTGGAATTGATTTCGAAAATATTTGGAAGATCATATCCGATGACTTGCCGCAAAACGCCAAGGATTTGGAGGCGCTCATTAAGGACCAAAAAAAGAACCTGTAACATTGCTATAGATTGATACTCATCAATATTGATGAGTATGACAGCGTAAAAGTTATCCCTCATGAAGGCGGGTTGCTGATAAAGAAAGCTGATGCCCGGTCTCCTTATGAGCAAAAAGCACCGCAAATCGCTGGAAAAACTTGCTGAAAAATCGATGAACCTGTTTCGTATCATATCGTATCATATCAAATCATATCAAATCGTATCAAATCGTATCAAATCGTATCAAATCGTATCAAATCGTATCAAATCGTATCAAA
>PXAI01000234.1 GCA_003567135.1 Balneolia bacterium
CGCCCGGTGCCATCAAAAACATACCGTTTATGAGTTGGGGATGTCGCTGCGCCAGCGTTACTCCGATCCGGGCACCAAACGAGTGGGCGATGATGTATATCTCACTAAACTGGTGCTCAGCGGCAATTAGCGCGAGATCATCAGCATAACGGATAACATCCAGCCGGAGATCTTCTTTGCTGTCCGAAGTTTTCCCGTGCCATGGAAGCGAAAGTGACCAAAAAGTAACGTCATCCGGTAAAAATCCGGCGAATTTCCTGAATGATCCGGCGCTTCCCCCAAAACCGTGCAGGCCAATCAGCAGCGTTTTTTTGGTGGATGAAGCGCATTGTTTTACTTCGGTATGGAATCCATCCACAGTTAAAAAAAAGGAATCGTTATCAGAGAAACTCATCAGAATCGTTTCAGGACTTCGGTGATCCACTGATCGGGTTTGGTTAGATCGGGAATCGCAAAATCCGGCTCATATTTCATAAGATGGGGGATATCGAACGGTCCGGTGGCCACAGCCACGCTTACAGATCCAGTGTGATTTGCGCAGTTGATATCATTCGGGGTATCGCCGATTATCACCAGATCAGACGCATTTACGTGACCAAGTTTATCACGGGCTCGCTCAAGCGCCACGGCAGGCAGATTTTTCCGGTCTTTATGATCGCACCCAAAAGCCCCGAATGAAAAGTAGGAATCAAGATCACTGTTTCGAAGCTTGATGTACGCTGCCTCTTCAAAATTACCGGTTAGCAGCCCGATAGGAATATTGTTTTCCAGGCAGAAATTTATCGATTCAACAACTCCGTCAAGCCGGTCGATATGTTCGGGCTGTAGCTGGCTGTCCAGCTCTTTTACGTACACATCCTTGACACGGTCGAATTCGTCCGGAGCAATTCCGTAGTGATCCATCAGTGAAGAAAAAATATCGCGGTCGGTCCGGCCTGCAAACGAAGTATCGGCAGAGCCGGATTGTTTCATCCCAAGATTCCGAAAAAAGCCGGCGATAAACTCCTGCATGAATCCGGATTTCAGTTTCAGCAGGGTTCCGTCAATATCAAAAAGAAAAACGGGCGCAGAAGAGGCGGGCATTAACTTAAAAGGTTAAAATATTTTGGGTTTGGCGTGTTGATGATACAGAAAATACTAACACTTGTGGTAAATAAACGTTATTTTTAGGGCTGAATCGTTTCCGACACATAAACCTAAGAAAAAAGAAGCTATGGCTATTATTGAAGATATTATTGCGAGGCAGATATTCGACTCCAGAGGTAATCCAACCGTAGAAGTGGATGTCGTTTTAGAAAATGGAATTATGGGGCGTGCTGCAGTTCCTTCAGGAGCATCAACAGGTGAGCTCGAGGCAGTTGAACTGCGTGATGGTGATTCATCACAATATCACGGCAAAGGCGTAAGCAAAGCCGTAAATAACGTAAATGAAACTATCGCCGATGAAGTAGTCGGCATGAATGTGTACAATCAGGTTGAACTGGATAATTTCCTTATAGAGCTCGATGGTACCGATAATAAATCGAAACTTGGCGCAAATGCGATGTTAGGCGTTTCACTCGCCGTCGCTGATGCGGCCGCAACCGCGCTGAATATCCCGTTCTGGCGCTACGTTGGCGGTGTGAATGCAAAAGTACTTCCACTGCCGATGATGAATATCATCAACGGCGGATCACACGCAGATAACAGCGTTGATCTTCAGGAATTCATGATTATGCCAGCCGGTGCAGAAAGTTTTACCGATGCTCTCCGGATTGGAAGCGAGATCTTCCATCACCTCAAAAAAGTACTCAGCGAAAAAGGCTACAGTACAGCTGTTGGTGATGAAGGCGGATTTGCTCCGAACCTGAAATCCAACGAAGAAGCGGTTGAAGTAATCCTGAAAGCGATTGAAAAAGCCGGTTACAAGCCATCTGATGATGTGCTAATCGCGCTTGACCCTGCTGCCTCAGAATTTTACGATGAGAAAACCGGGCTCTATGTATTCCATAAGAGCGACGGATCAAAGCGTACATCTGATGAGATGGTCGATTACTGGAAAACCTGGGCTGAAAAATACCCGATTATTTCCATTGAAGACGGCATGCACGAAAACGACTGGGACGGATGGAAAAAACTCACCGACGAACTCGCTGACAAAATTCAGCTTGTGGGTGATGATCTCTTTGTAACCAACACCGAAATTCTTGCCCGTGGTATTGAAGAAGGTGTGGCGAACTCCATCCTGATTAAAGTAAATCAGATCGGAACCCTTACCGAAACGCTCGACGCCATCGAACTTGCGCACAAGAGCGGCTACACGGCTGTAATCAGCCACAGATCCGGCGAAACCGAAGATACAACGATCGCCGACCTGGCCGTGGCTACAAATGCAGGCCAGATCAAAACCGGTTCAATGAGCCGTACAGACAGAATTGCCAAGTACAATCAGTTAATCCGTATCGAAGAACAGCTTGGTGATCAGGCTCTCTTCCTCGGTCATGAAGTATTTGGACTCTGATATTTAAAATCGAAAAGCATCAAAACCGGGGACTAATTTCTTTCGGTTTTGGTGCTGATTTTTTATCAGTTTAGAAAACAGAACACTGAAAAACTTTGATTTAACGATGAATATTTATGTAGGAAATCTCGCTTGGAAAGCCACCAACGAAGATTTGCAGGAACTTTTTTCACATTTTGGCGAAGTAGACCGCGCGGTTGTTATTAAAGACCGCGAATCGCAGCGATCCAAAGGATTTGGATTTGTTGAGATGTCTGACAAAAGCGCTGCACAGGACGCAATTGAGAACCTCAATAACACCGTATTTATGGAAAGAACGCTCGTGGTAAACGAAGCGCGTCCGCGTCAGGACAACTGATACGTTTGTTTTGATTAATTTAAAAAGGCTCACTTAGGTGAGCCTTTTTTGTTTAACGAGCCCTCAACATCAACTATATTTCACATCTAATAAAATCCGACTAACAACCAGATGAAGCTCCGGGATCTTGTACTTACTAATTTTCGCAACCATACTGAAACCAGGCTGGAATGTTCGCCGGGTATCAATCTGATTACGGGTCCCAACGGTGTAGGAAAAACCAGCATGATCGACGGGCTGCACGTTTTATCGATGAGCCGGAGTTTTATTTCAAGCAGCGATCAGTATCTGGTTAAAAAAGGAGAAAGCGGCTTTCATCTGAAAGGACAATTTGAAGGAGAGATCAGGTCATCATTTAAGCTGGAATGCACCTACAGCCGTGGAAGTGGGAAACAGTTTTTAGTCAATGAGAGTCCGCTGGGCCGCCTTGCAGATTTGATCGGAATGGTTCCGGTAGTTGTTTTAAGCCCGGATGACCGAAAGCTGACGCACGAAGGCCCAGCAGAACGTCGCGCATTTTTCGATGCCATGATTAGCCAGGTTTACAAAAGCTACCTGAATGATCTGATCGAGTACCGAAAAATAATGAAGCAGCGAAACCGGCTTTTGTCAACATTTCGGGCTCCGGGCGGGATATCTTCCGAACAGCAAATGAACATCCTGCTGGAACCCTGGGATGAGCAATTAATAGAGTCGGGCGCCAGGATTATTGCTAAGCGTACATCTGTCATTGAAGAGTTTAAGATTTACCTGAATGATGCGTATCGTATAATGTCGGGAGTAAAAATGGAGCCGAGCATCGAATACAGGCTCACCGGCGATCCCGTGGCTGATCCGAAGCAGGCAGAGGATCAGTTCAGGGAAGCTTTGCTCGAAGTAAGAGACCGCGAACTTGAGCGACAGATTACGCTTGCCGGGCCACACCGCGACGATTTTTTATTTTATCTGGATAATATGGAGCTCCGGAAATTTGGTTCTCAGGGTCAGCACAGGCTTTTTGCCGTTGCGCTAAAACTTGGCGAACTTCATTTTTTCAGAGACAAACTCGAAGATTTGCCCGTTTTACTACTGGATGACGTTTTTGGCGAACTTGATCCGGCGAAAACAGAAGTTTTGGTAAATCTGTTGCTCGAGCATAAAGGCCAGACATTTATTACGGCCGCAAATCCGCTGCCATTTAAAGGGTTAATTCCCTTTGAGAATGAGTCAAATCAGCTGATCAATGTACATGCGGGTCCGGAGCTTGAAAAAATGACATCCTTATAAAATCTGATATTTAATCCCCCGACCGACATGAAGCCCTATTTTTCATCCTTTCGAATCAAAGTATTTGTGATAAGTCTTCTTATCACTATAGCGATTGGCTCGTTTATTTATACCCAGTATCTGATCCAGAAAATCCGGGCGAATGAGAGAAACAGCATCGAGCTTTGGGCCAAAGCAATGGAGTACACGGGGTCTCAGCATTACGACGGGACGCGTCAGCTGTTGAACGGGATGATTGAGGAGGTAGAGGCCAATCCGCTGATCAGCAGCGATCAAAAGCGAAGATGGCGCGAAATAGTGCTCCGGGCAAATTCCGACCTGAATAATGC
>PXAI01000362.1 GCA_003567135.1 Balneolia bacterium
GCACATAGTAATCCTCATAACCTATCTCTACGGTTACCCAGCGCATTGTGGGTTCATACCAAAACTGGCAGACTCCCTGGCCATCGAAGCCCCAGGGGTGATTAAAGTCGATACAGTGTCCATCGTACTGTGCCAGATAAGGCGCAATTTTTTCATTTCCGGGAATTCCGTTGTTCAACTCACTGAAATCGATTTTTCTGGATCGCATTGTATATTCCTTGCGGGCAATGAAGTACATCCAGGCAGATAGCCCCCGTATTCGATTCATGGTTTCTGCGGATAATCTTGCATCATGTATCAAAATCGACCATTCATCTAAGAAAAAGTAATCTTCTGAACGGGTTGCAGACAGATAATTGGAATCACGATGGAACTGAAAATCGTGCACAAACGATGTATCCTCTGCGGAAACAAAAGTGCGCATCACCAGGGTTTCGTGCACTCCGGAACCGGTTATTTCGCCTTCAAGAACAATTTCTTCAGTGTAGGCGTACTGGTTTTCCTGCCGGGTAACATACTCTTTCAGACTCCTGACCAGATTACTAACTGAGGACCGGCCTCTTTTAATAAATTCGTCATCCCGTTCGAGCGGTTCTTCAGCTTCTTCAAGAATTTGTCGCATATCAGAAATAAGCTCATTACGGAGATCATCTCTTATCATCACCGCATTTAAATATCCACCTGAAGCCGGCCTAAGTTCAGATGTATAGTCTGCCGAATCACACGCTTCGATTTCAAATTCCTCGTTGCTGCCGGTTACAAAAACGCGCTCTTCCCTTATCTCAAGATGCTCCGGATCAGCCGAGGTTTTCTCATACGTTCCATCCGCCCTGACTCCCATACCGAAACCGCAGTCTGAACGACCGTTAAGCGTGGTTATCGTCAGCTCATCATCCTTAAATTCGGCACGCCAGCTGCAGTTCAGGTAATCGTCATCAGCCTCAAACATCCAGCTTTCTGCGGTTTCGTGGTGCATACATCCGGAAATTATCCCCATATTGTAGGATGGCGCGCCCCTGTTAACATCCAGGTAAAACTTGAGCGCTGAGGCTTCCGTCTGCAAAACCGAGAGTGATCCCGCCGGCCCGTCTCCTTCGCTGCTGTAGGTCCATGTTCCGGTTAGTGAGGTGAATTCATCATGACTGGTATCAGCTGACTGGTTTGGCAAGTCCCGATCGTCCTGAATCGAACAGGCGCTGATGGCGAAAAATAAAAATATAAAAAGCAATCGGTTTTGATTAGATTTCATAAAGGGGGATATATTTGATAAAGTGTTATGCGCAAGTAATACATTAATGAGGTCAAATCAAAAGTGCAATCAGTGCTTTGAGTTTTGGGACAGATTTGATGATGAACTGCCTTCTTTTGTTTTAATCGACAATTCCGCGATTAGATAAAACAATCTTTTAAAATTAAAATATTTTTATCCGAATAATGATTTATTCGTGAAAATTAAATATTTTTAAGAAAATTACTTTCGAAGCGATTTTTATGCACACTAAAAATGATCGTGGAGAAAATCCAGAAAATGCACCTGAATGGATCGCAGCGGTCGGCGCCTCCGCGGGAGGCCTTGATGCACTTCAGCAGTTGTTTTCGAATTTTCCACCTGAACTTACCAATATCAGCGTAATCGTTGCACAGCATTTGAGCCCGAGGCATAAGAGCATGCTGGTTCAACTGCTCGGCAAGTATGCGCCATTGAACGTGGTGGAGGCAAAAAACGGCACACGGCTGGAGCCGGGAACCATTTACATCACCCCGCCCGACCGCGAAGTAACCGTTAAGGACCACAAAATCTGCCTCAAAAAGCCCGCAAATCCGACCGGCCCGAAACCCAGCGTAAATGTGCTTTTAGATTCCCTTGCCGCTGAAACTCCGGAACATACTATCGGCATTATTCTTTCCGGAACCGGAACTGACGGCGCTGAGGGCGTTAAATCACTGAAAAACAGGGGCGGATTTATTCTGGTTCAGGAACCGCAATCGGCGAAATATGACGGGATGCCGAACGCAGCAATCGCCTCTGCCAGAGCCGATAGCGTGCTTACGCCTAACCGGATGGGCACCGAAATTCTAAATATAATAAGTAATCCAAAAGAATCGCTGATTGCAGGTATAGTCGAGATTGAGAAAAGCACTGAAGTTCAGCAGGTTTTCAAGGTGATTTCAGAACGGATAGGAGTGGATTTTTCAAACTATAAATCTGCCACATTCGGGCGCAGATTACTTAAAAGGATCACCACGCTGAAAATGAGTTCCGTGGCTGAGTATCTGAATTATTTAAAAAGCACGACCGGTGAAGCCCATGAAATGTTCAAAACCGTGCTAATTGGCGTAACCAGCTTTTTCAGGGATAACGAAGCTTTTCAAAATCTGGAGACGCAGATCCGCAGCGTCATTTCCGGAAAAAAGAGCGGTGAACCGATCCGGATCTGGATTCCCGGCTGTTCAACGGGCGAGGAAGCGTATTCAATAGCCATCATGCTGTCTGAAATTCTGGGCGACCGGCTGAGCCGGCACAACATCCAGATTTTTGCCACCGATATTGACGAGCGTGCCATCCAGGCAGCGCGCCGTGGTATTTACAGCGCTGAATCTCTGAAGAATACCGATCCGCATCTTACAGAAAAATACTTTACCCGCACTAATGACCGCTGGGAACTGGATAAACAGATTCGTTCATTGGTGTTGTTTTCAAAACACGATCTTACCCAGAATCCGCCATTTGTAAAGCTTGACCTTATCTCCTGCCGGAATCTGCTGATTTACTTCAATGCCGGGCTTCAGCATCGCATTTTGCCGGTTTTTCACTACGCTCTGAATCCAAACGGTATTCTGTTACTCGGCAAATCGGAAACGGTAGGAAAGTTTACCAATCTCTTTGCTCCGATTGATAAAAGTAACCGGATTTATCGCCGGAAAGAGGTTAAAACATATCGTGATCTGAATTTTAATTCATTTAAAGCTCCCACACATAGTGTATCTGCAGGTATCAGTCTGCGCGAAAATCAGGGTAATCCGATTAACAACCTTATCAGGGAAACACTTTTCAAATCTGTCCGTGATCCGTTTGTGATTGTTAACGATCAGATGAACCTGGTTCAGATTCAGGGTGATGTGCGCCTGTTCATGACGCTTCCCTCGGGCGATTTCCAGATGAATCTTTCCCAGATGGTAAATAAAGAGCTCCGGATTGAGGTACGTTCGCTGTTGGTAAGGTGTATCAACACCCGAAACAGGGTTGAGAGCGGCATCAAAAGTTTTAATCTGTTCAACCGGGATTATTATGTGCGGATCACCGCGCAGCCGCTGGTGGAATCCGACTATCCGGATAAACTCTATATGGTTACATTCGAAAATCTCGAAATTCAGCCGTTTCTGAATGCGCGTAATCTTCCTGAAGAGTCTTCTGAGGAATCCGAAAAAAGCCATAAAGTTGCTGAACTGGAACACGAGCTCGCCACGGTACGGGAGCATATCCAGTCGTACATCGAAGAAATTGAGTCGAGCAACGAAGAACTTCAGTCGCTGAACGAGGAACTGCAGGGTACCAACGAAGAGCTGCAATCGGTTAATGAGGAACTTGAAACCAGCAACGAGGAACTGCAAAGTTCAAACGAGGAAGTTCAGATTGCCTACAACGAACTGAAAGAAACTAACGAGCAGCTGGAGCAAAAAGAGAAAGTAATTCTTCAGAACCAGGCTGCGATGAAGGCCCTGCTTGATAATCAGCTGCAGGGCTTCATCCTTACCGACCACCGTTATCAGATCATCCGTTTTAATCAGACTGCTGAAGATATTTTCGCGGAAACCAGTGGCAAAAAACTCGATCAAAACACTTCGCTGATTGATTACATTGACACAGATCAGCTGAATACCTTTATTTCCGACCTGAAGCGTGCAGTTAACGGCGAGAGTGTTAATCGTGAACAGGTAATCCGCCTTAAAAACGGCAAAATGAGATGGTACCGGATCAATCTAAGCCCGGCTATCTCGGAGGATGAATCGCTCCGTCTCGTTTCGCTGGGCATGCTGGACATCACCGAACTGAAGGAATCGCTGTCGAATCTCAACAAAACCGAAAAACAGCTTTCATCGGTATTTGAAGCCACCACCACCGGAATCTGTATTTCAGATCAGGATGGAATTATTGAGTCGGTGAACAAGGTGTTCTGCAGCCTTTACGGATACAGCAAGGAAGAGCTTGTTGGAAAACCCATATCGATTCTGGTTCCGGATGCCGAAAAAGATAAGGCGCGGAGTTCTCATGATGAATTTATCAGCAGCGGAAGCAGTAAAAGCTACGAACAAACTGCCCGCAGAAAAGACGGCGCGCGGTTTGATGCACACATTTCTGAGGTGCTGCTTGTACACGAAAACGAGCAGCGATTCAAGGTATCCAGCGTCAGGGACGTTACCGAACGGAACAAA
>PXAI01000296.1 GCA_003567135.1 Balneolia bacterium
ATTCAGGATAAAATTCCGGTCGGGGATGAGCCGATTAACAATACCATTTTAGGATTTGACGCCCGTGCCCGAATTGATACTCCCTGGCTAACCCGGGCGCTGGATGCCGTTCCACTCTTATCCACACGTGCCGATTCACGGATTGAGGTCAGCGGTGAATGGGCGCAGCTGCGTCCCGGCGTTTCACAAACCAACGCGGTTCAGCGGGCAATCGACGGCGGAGAGCTCTATCCGGATGAGGAAGAAGGACTCGCGTTTATCGATGATTTCGAAGGCTCAAAATCTACCATCAGTTTTATGAATCCGGGACGATGGAATCTGGCATCTGCGCCATACTGGGTTCCCGGACGCGATCTTGATCCTGAAAACGCGAATCAGTCGGTGCTTGACCGGGCCGACAGGGCAGACCGGCGCGGAAAGTTTGCGTGGTACATGATTCCATCTACCATTTCGAGATCTCAGGCCGTGCCGTCGCCGGAATCTGAACTGGTGCGGATTCGCGACGTATTCCCGAACCGGCAGATCTCGGCTCAGGAGCAGGACATCCTTCAAACGCTGGATATCTATTACAATCCCAGAGAGCGCGGGCCGTACAACTATAATATGGAGCTCCGCGATTTCCTCGAGAATCGTCCCGAAGAAATGTGGGGCGGTATGACGGCCGTTCTGCCGGGCGGACTTGGTGACTTTACGCAGCAAAATATTGAGTATCTCGAATTCTGGTTCCAGACGATCCTGCCTGATGCGCGCGAACCGGGACTCGGCGATCTGGATGATTACGATGGTACTATTTATTTCGATATCGGAACCGTTTCGGAGGATGTCATCCCCAATAACAACCTCAACTCTGAAGACGGACTATTCGAGCGTGAAAATAACTTGCGTCAGGATCAGCTTGGGCGATCTTACATTCTAAATTCGCCGGTAGAGTTTGACGGCCAGTTCTCAGTGGCAAACATCGAGCGGGAGGATGTTGGCCTTGACGGCGCTCCGAGTTTTGGAAACGACGGATTTAACGAGCAAACGCTTTTCGCAGATTTTATCAGCCAGATGGAAGCCGTTTATGCGGATCAGCCCGAACGTGTGGATGAAATCCGAAATGATCCATCGAATGATAATTTTATTTTTTACGACAATTCACTGGTCAGGAATTTACCGCTTCACGAGCGTTTTCACCGGATGTACGGCTATCTGGAGGGTAACTCCATCACCAGCGGTTCGCAGCGTGCCGTAACCAACCGTCCGGATTCCGAGGGATTACTGAACCCGTCGGTTGTAAACCTGGAAGACTCCTTTTTTCAGTTTGAGTTTCCGTGGAACCCCGCCGATCCGGAAAGCGATCCGGCCGGATATGTAGTGGATCGTCTGCCGGGCGACAGCCAGACTAATACGTGGTATCAGGTGCGGATTCCGATTCGTGATTTTGCGCGCCAGATTGGAAATATTGAGGATCTTCAGCGCGTAACGCACCTCAGAGTGTGGATGGCGGGATACAGCGAACCGTTCACGGTCCGTTTTGCCACGCTTGAGTTTGTTGGTAACCTGTGGCGGAAAGCGGAAGACGTTGGAAATACCGAAGACGAAACCACACTGTTTGATATTTCAACCATCAACTTTGAGGAAAACAGCCTTCGCCAGCCTGTGCCGTACCGTATTCCAAAAGGCGCCATTCGCTCCTCAATCCGTGGTCAGCAGGAAACTATTTTTGATAACGAGCAGTCCTTGGTGCTCACCGTACAAAATCTGAAATCGCAGGATGTGCGGATGGTCAGCCGGATTTATCCCGGAAACCTGAGTCTGGTGAATTATTCGAACCTCAGAATGTTCGTTCACGGGGAAGGGTACGCGAACCGCGAAGATGTGGAAGTTGTGATCCGGATGGGGAGCAACCTCGAAACAAACTATTACGAATATCGTCAGCCGGTAACGCCAACCGATACGACGCACGTTTTTGGTGATCCGGCGGATCAGGGCGCGCTCGACATCGATACAGAAATGATCTGGATGCCGGATGAAAACAGCGTAAATATCGTTTTGGCAACGTTTAACGAACTTAAACAGCTCCGGAATCTTGATCCGAATGTGGATCGCGATTTACCCTTTGAGCGTACCGATATCGTTCGGGATGCGCCGCCCGGAGCTACGCTGGCTATTGTCGGAAATCCATCCCTCGACCGGATTACGGAAATCGGTATCGGGATAAGAAATCCGCACAGGGTTGACTATGACACGGGCGGGCCAAATCCGTTTAACAACAATTCCGTTACGGCAAACCGGGGCATTCCAAGTCTGGATGCCGAACTTTGGGTCAACGAACTCCGGGTTTCCGGATTTGACAATCGCCGCGCATGGTCGGGTAATGTTCAGGCGCGAGTTACCATGGCCGATTTTGCCACGCTCAACGCCACGTTCAGCCATACTCAGGATGGTTTTGGTTCACTTAGCGACAGAATGATTGACCGGCGGAAAAGTGATCAGACTACCTATAATTTCAACACGACTGTAAACATGCACAAGTTCATCCCGGAACGGTATGGATGGAATATTCCGGTGAGCTTCAGCATGCGAAATCAGGTTTCAACACCGCGCTTCCTGCCGAGAGAGGGTGATGTTCGTTTTTCTGATTTCCGGAGCGCCGTTGAGGCTGAAATTGATGATCCGGACGAAAGAGCTCGAATTATTGATGAGCGTCTCGAGCAGATTCAGGACAGGTCGGAATCATACAGCATTAACGTAACCGGCCTCACCAAAAATAATTCCAGATCACAATGGCTGATCAACACGCTGGATGCGGCAACGTGGTCATATAACTATACCACGTCTACGGCGAGTAATCCCACAACACAGTTTAATGATTCCTGGAATTACAGTCTGGGATTGAACTACAATCTGAACTTCAGAAATGTGCGTACGGTGCGTCCGTTTGGGTTTACGGAGGATATTCCGGTTCTGGGCGTAATCAGCGGAATCAGGCTGGCTTATATGCCGACCAGTATTGGTACCCAGCAGACGCTCGAGCGACGGTATTCCGAGCGCCAGCAGCGATCCTTTGAGGATCAGGATCCGTTCCAGCTTCAGCAGCAGCATCAGTTTAATTATGTCAGCACGTTCAATCTGAACTACGACATCATGCCGCCGATTTCGCTTCGTTTTAACAACCGGACGGAATACAACTTTGATCCGCTTTCCCGTGAATTCGATTTTGTCGGCGAGGATTCCACGCTCTACAACATCAGGCCATCCTTTGATGTGTTGCAGGATGTCCTTTTTGATCCCGATGTTGAAGCGCGCCGTGAGCAATACTCAGAAAATTACACGGCCACATGGCGCCCGAGGTTTAACCAAATCCGATCGCTGAGCTGGATGCAGTACAACGCAAATTATCGCGGTGGATTTACCTGGCGGAACTCACCGGAAGGATCCGGGCTTGGTGCAAATCTTACAAACACGTTCAGCCTTGATCACACGTTCCAGATGCGTTTTCAGGATCTGATTCGCCGCATTCCGTTTTACGATAATCTTGTTACGGCTGATGAAGCAGAACGTCGGGCGCGGGATCAGCGGGCACGTCAGCGTCGCGAAACCAGACAGCGGGAACGTGATGAGCGGCGACGCGAACGGGAAGAACAGCGGGCCCGGGAGCGGGGCGAGGAAGTAGAGGAGGATCCGCGCAGGCCGCAGCAGAATAACCGCGGTTCAAGAGGCGGACAGCAGGCACCGGAAGACCGCGAGTTTGATCTGATGGAAGAGGTTCGTTTCTATGGCCGCCGACTGGTGCTCAGCGCCTTCAGTTTTCAGAATATTGATATCAACTATGGAAATTCCCGCACTACTGGCCTTTCCGGTTATGATGGAGGCGCATCGATTTTCAACATGTTCAACGACGAAACCGACGGCAATTACTCACCGAACTTCGGCTACCGGATTGGCCTGGATTCAAGCGTGCCATTTGCACAATTTGTGCGTCCGGAAGATGAGGACGAGGTGTTTAGTTTGAGCCAGAACGAGAATACCAGCAACGACATGCGATTGCGAACGCGGCTGGCTCCGTTCAGAGATTTTACGGTGGATCTGAACTGGAATATCCGCTGGCGTGAAAATCGTCAGAATTCGTTTACTGTATTCCCGGATTCAATCGGCCAGCAGTTCACGCTGGGCGGCGAGGTGGAAACGTCCGTCTGGGCATTCGGGGATAACTACCGCAGTATTTTCAGGCGACAGCTGCAAACCGCATTCGATAATCTTGATCCCGACGGCGGCACGACGATTCGTCCGGAATTCGGAGATACGGGGGATATGCTCCTCAGCCCGAATACCATACAGCGCCATTTCCGCAGTTCGTACCTCGCCGGATTCGGCTCAACGGTGGATGATAAAGGCTATATGCCGTTTCCGATGCCGACCTGGACCATCAACTGGGG
>PXAI01000350.1 GCA_003567135.1 Balneolia bacterium
ATGATCAGACGGATCTGGTGTACGAGCTGAATGTGGAATCAGCACGGATTGCAAAAGAGGCGGCAAAAAAAGTTACGGATCAGAATCCTGATAAACCGCGTTTCGTGGCCGGTGCGATTGGCCCGACAAACCGAACGCTTTCTCTTTCCCCGGATGTAAACGATCCCGGCTACCGCGCCATCACATTCAGAGAACTGGCCGATGCCTACAGCGAGCAGATCCGAGGTTTGCTGGAAGGGGGCGTGGATATTCTTCTGGTTGAAACCATTTTTGATACGCTCAATGCCAAAGCCGCATTTTATGCCATCAACGAGGTAACCGGCGAACGCGGCGTGGATGTGCCGGTTATGGTTTCCGGTACCATCGTTGACGCCAGCGGCCGCACGCTTTCCGGCCAAACCACCCGTGCCTTCTGGATTTCGGTCATGCACGTGCGGAATTTGCTGAGCGTAGGCCTCAACTGCGCGCTGGGATCCAGCCAGATGCGCCCCTTTATTGAAGAACTTTCCGGCGTTTCGGATGTCTTCACCAGTTTATATCCCAACGCCGGTTTGCCCAACGAATTCGGCGAATACGATGAATCAGCGCAGTATTTCAGCAATCAGGTAGAAGAATATGTGAAGGATGGATTCCTCAATATTGCCGGAGGTTGCTGCGGGACATCACCGGAACATATCCGCGCGGTGGCTGAGGCTGTTAAGGGGAAATCACCACGAAAAAAAGGCGAGCGTTCGGAACTTATGATGCTCAGCGGACTCGAACCGCTTGTGATCACGCCTGAAACCAACTTCGTAAACATCGGCGAGCGAACCAACGTAACCGGGTCACCCCGTTTTGCGCGGCTGATTAAAGAGGGGAATTTCGAAGAAGCCCTGTCCGTTGCGCGCCAGCAGGTTGAGAACGGTGCGCAGATCATTGATATCAACATGGATGAGGGAATGCTCGACTCCGAGGAAGTGATGATCCGCTTCCTGAACCTGCTTGCCGCCGAGCCGGATATTTCCCGCGTTCCGGTGATGATCGATTCCAGTAAATGGTCGGTTCTGAAAGCCGGACTGCAGAATGTTCAGGGAAAATGCGTGGTCAATTCCATCAGCCTGAAAGAAGGCGAGGACGCGTTTCGCGAGCAGGCCCGTGAAATCATGCGATTTGGCGCGGCTGTTATCGTAATGGCGTTCGATGAAAAAGGCCAGGCCGATTCATACGAAAGGCGGATCGAAATTTGTGAACGGGCGTACAAAATCCTCGTAAAAGAAGTCGGTTTCCCGGCACAGGATATCATTTTTGATCCGAATATTCTTACGGTCGCCACGGGAATAGAGGAGCACAACAACTACGCCGTCGATTTTATCCGTGCGACAAAATGGATCAAGGAAAATCTTCCCTACGCAAAAGTGAGCGGGGGCGTGAGCAATATTTCGTTTTCATTTCGGGGAAATAACCCGGTTCGCGAGGCGATGCACTCCGCGTTTTTATATCATGCCATCAAAGCCGGTCTGGATATGGGAATCGTGAATGCGGGTATGCTCGAGGTGTATGATGACATCCCCCCGGAGCTTCTTGAGTATGTGGAGGATGTGCTCCTGAATCGTCGCGATGATGCCACCGAGCGACTCGTTGACTACGCCGAATCGTACAAATCCGACAAGAAAAAATCAGAGACCAAAAAGGATGAGTGGCGTGAAACATCGGTGGAAGAACGCCTGAAATACGCGCTGATGAAAGGTATCGTAGAGCACGTGGAGGCCGATACCGAAGAAGCGAGACTGAAATACGATGAACCGCTTGAGGTTATCGAAGGCCCGCTGATGGACGGCATGAACGTGGTCGGTGATCTGTTTGGCGCCGGAAAAATGTTTCTGCCCCAGGTAGTGAAAAGCGCCCGCGTAATGAAAAAATCGGTGGCGCACCTGATTCCGTATATCGAGGAGCAAAAGAAAAGAGAATTTGAGGCGAGTGGAGAAACCGGCAAGCAAAAAGGAAAAGCTAAGGTGCTTCTTGCAACGGTTAAGGGGGATGTGCATGATATCGGGAAGAATATTGTAGGTGTTGTTTTGGCGTGTAATAACTACGAAGTAGTAGACCTTGGTGTGATGGTTCCTTCTGAAAAAATTCTCGAAGAAGCTAAAAATCATGATGTTGATATCATTGGCCTTAGCGGACTTATTACGCCATCACTCGATGAAATGGTTCACGTTGCCAAAGAGATGGAGCGTCTTGAAATGAACATCCCGCTGCTGATTGGCGGCGCGACTACGTCCCGCATTCACACAGCCGTAAA
This sequence comes from Balneolia bacterium, assembly GCA_003567135.1. Lineage (GTDB taxonomy): Bacteria > Bacteroidota > Rhodothermia > Balneolales > Cyclonatronaceae > PXAI01. Next base: position 2,282 of record PXAI01000350.1, read on the forward strand.
AATTGATCCTAATTACAGTGGTCCCGTGGTTCACGTTCTGGATGCATCGCGTAGTGTGCCTATTACCGGAAAACTCGTTACGGATTCGCTGAAAGAAGCCTTCCGGAAAGAGGTTAACGAGGAGTATGATGCACTGCGGGAGAGCCATGCCGGCCGAAGTGGAAAAAAAGAGCTGCTAAAGTTTGAAGATGCGCAAAAAAACAGTCAGCAAATTAATTTTAAACAGGATGATATCGTAAAGCCAAATAAAACCGGAATCCAGGTTTTTGAGGATTATCCGCTGGAAGAAATCCGGCCATATATCGACTGGACGCCGTTTTTTATTACGTGGCAGCTAACCGGAAAATATCCGACCATCCTGGATGATGAGACGGTGGGAGAGGAAGCGCGTAAACTGTATGAAGAAGCAAATCAGATGCTGGATGAAATAATTGAAAAGAAGCTGTTGAAAGCAAAAGCGGTGGTTGGTTTGTTTCCGGCGGGGCGAAAAGGCGATGATATTGTTATTTATGAGGATGAAAATCGGAAAAAGGAGAAAACCACTCTCTGTATGCTTCGCCAGCAGACGAAAAAGAGAAGAGGGCAGCCCAATAAGTGTCTCGCTGATTTTGTAGCTCCGGCGGATGGCGAATTTGAAGATTACGTAGGAGGATTTGCCGTTACGGCCGGTCTTGGTATCGAAAAAATCGTCAAAAAATATGAGGAAGCGCACGACGATTATAATTCTATTCTGGTAAAAGCTATAGCCGACAGGCTGGCCGAAGCTTTTGCCGAACTGATGCACGAACGCGTTCGCAAAGAATTCTGGGGATACAGCCCCGATGAGTCATATTCAAACGATGAGCTGATTAAAGAAAGTTATCGGGGAATTCGTCCCGCTCCGGGATATCCGGCCAACCCGGATCATACCGAGAAACGAAAGCTTTTTGAACTGATGAACGTAGAAGAAAATACCGGAATCACGCTCACTGAATCGTTTGCGATGTATCCGGCATCCTCAGTAAGCGGCTTGTATTTTGCGCATCCGGAATCGGCGTATTTCCGGATAGGGAAAATCGGCGAAGATCAGCTGAAAGATTATGCACGCCGCAAAAACATGAGCGTGGAAGAATGCGCCCGGTGGCTGGCGCCTAATTTGGGGGATTAGGAGCGAAAACCGGGGTTCAGTTTTTTTGCTCCGCTCTGCGGCTACGCTTTTTTGAACCAGTGCCACATCTCCTTAACTGAGGGTTCCTTGCCGTACATCATCATGCCAACGGCGAAAATCCTGCCTGCAACATACCTGAAGAAAAGCGTGGTTAACAGCAAAATGACGATTGCAGCAACCGGATGCCAAAGCGGTACATCCGTCAAAACCATTCTGGCGGGAAGCACGGCGTAGGATGTAAGCGGGAACAATCCCAGAAACGTGATCGCGGTTGTGTCGGGATTTATCAGAGTGAAAAAGGCGAAGAAAACACAGAGTAAGGGCAGCATCATGAGGCCACCGCGCTGAGAACTGTTCGGGTCGTCAATTGTGGCGGCAACGGCTGCCATAAACGAGTTCCACATGAGCGTGCCGAGCAGGGCCAGCGTGAGGAAAATCAGGATAAAATAGAAATTGATCCCGGATAATATGCCGACCCACGGCGCCCCGAAATAAAGCGTAATCAGCATGGTTAACAGTCCCATCCCGCCGTAAAAAATCACGTATGTAAGCCCAATGGCGGTAATACCCAGGATTTTACCATCGATCCAGGTTTGGGGTGTGATGGCCGATACGACCTGTTCGGTAATCCGTTGCTGTTTTTCGGCTGTGATCGCCGTAAACTGATAAGCAAAACTCATAAAAACGGTCATCAGTACCAAAGCAATTGCCAGCCCTGCCAAAATCATATCCGTTCTGGATCCCTCTGGTGGGCGTATAAACGTTTTTTCCAGCGTAACGCCCTCTTCAATAGACTCGAATATACCGGCCTCGATGTTATAATACCGCAGCTTGAAATCTTTGTGCAGCTCGTTCAGTTGCTCCTGTATCAGAGCTATCCAATACCGGTCGCTGATGACGGTTAATTCAGCATTTTTTGCACCATGAATAGCGAGAATTCCATCCAGTTCGCCATCTTCAACAAGCTTACGAAGTGAGTCCGGATCTGA
>PXAI01000288.1 GCA_003567135.1 Balneolia bacterium
ATGGGTGCCCGAACTTGCCAACGTCCCGGCGAATTTGATTCACGAACCGTGGAAACTCTCCGAAATGGAAGCCGCGATGTACGGTCTAGATCCCCAATCCTGCTACATGAATCCCGTAATTGATGATCTGAAAGCGTCCTACAGAAACGCAAGTTCACAGCTTTGGTCGATGAAGTCTGATCCCGATGTGAAGGCTGAAAACAACCGCATTCTGAAAACGCACGTACGAAATAAGCGCCGCTGAAAAGGAACGGATATGTCGAAAAAAACGTCATGGAAGGGAAATAAATCGGCACTGCCTGAGAAAGTTTGTCCGGTATGCGGACGCCCGTTTTCCTGGCGAAAAAAATGGGCTTCCAACTGGGATGAAGTAAAATTTTGCAGTGAAAAATGCCGGAGAAATAAACCTTAAGGAACAGATGTCAGAGAATAAATTCGAAGCGTGGATGCGCCTCGCTATTGAGGCCGCGAACGAATCAGGAACGGCGTATGGCGCGGTAATTGTGAATCAGGAAGGAAACGTTGTGGCGAAACGCGGCAACACTGTAAAACCCGATCATGATGCAACATGTCACGCTGAAATGAACGCATTAAGGACGACCCACAAAATCAGTAAATCGGCGTCCCTTGAAGGTTACACACTTATCACCACCGTTGAGCCCTGTTCGATGTGTCTGGCCGCTTCGCTCTGGTCACAGATTGGCACCATAGTTTTCGGAGCGGGCGTAGAGGACGTGCTGAATGCGGGCGGCGATCAGATTGCATTACCGAGCGAGAAGCTGAATCAGAGCAGTCCCAAACCGCTTAAGCTGGAAGGTGGCGTGCTGCACAATGAGTGCGTGGAATTAGTTAACCAACATTACAACAAATAAGATCAGTTTTGAGAACAACCTTACTGCTATTCAGAAACGATTTACGAATTCACGATAACGAAGCTCTGTATGAGGCTTCGAAATCCGACCGCCTGATTCCCGTCTACATATTTGATCCCCGGAAATATTCGGAGTCGAAGTACGGATTTCCGAGAGTCGGCCCCCACCGGATTCGGTTTTTGCTGGAGACGATCGAAAATCTCAGAAAAAATCTTCAGGATCGTAACAGCGATCTGATTACCCGAATGGGCAAACCTGAAGAAATTCTGCCGGAACTGGTTCGGGAGTTTGAGGTGAATGAAGTGTTCATGCACGCCGAGTCAACAAGCGAGGAAACTAACGATGAAAGAGCGATTGAGTCAGCGCTAAAGCCGCAAAATATTGGCATCACCAAAATCTGGGGCAGCACGCTTCACCATCGTGACGATGTACCGTTTGAGCAACATCAAATCCCGGATGTGTTCACGCAGTTCAGGAAGAAACTGGAGAAGCAGAGTGAGGTTAGGAAAGTCATCTCTATTCAGGGTGATTTGCCGCAGTGTCCCGTTTCAGAGGTTGGCGAGTTACCAAAGCCTGAAGACCTTCGCGCGATGCCGGATCATTTTTTATGGGATGATGAAACGTTTGAGGCGCAGGATAAATCGGTGCTGCAATTCAGGGGCGGCGAAGACGAAGCGCTGGCGCGTGTGAAGGATTACATCTGGGATGGAGACCATCTCAAAAACTACAAAAAAACGCGAAACGGACTTCTGGGAACGGATTATTCTTCCAAATTTTCGCCGTGGCTGGCGGTTGGTGCACTCTCGGCGCGGTATATTTTTGCTGAGGTGAAGAAGTACGAAAAAGAGCGTAAGAAAAACAGCTCCACATACTGGATGGTTTTTGAACTGATCTGGCGCGATTATTTCCGGTTTGTGTTTTTGAAGCACGGAAACGCGCTCTTCAAAACAGAAGGCATCCGCGAAACGCCGCACCCGATTGAGTGGGAAAAGAATGATGCTCACATCCGGAAATGGCAGCTTGCCGAAACGGGTATCCCATTTGTGGATGCCAACATGGAAGAGCTGCTCAACTCAGGTTTTATGAGCAACCGCGGACGGCAAAACGCAGCCAGCTTTTTTTCGTGGAATTTGCGACAGGAGTGGCGCATTGGCGCGGCGTGGTTTGAATCGCTTCTGATCGATTACGACCCCTGCAGCAACTGGGGAAACTGGGCGTACAACAGCGGCGTCGGAAATGATCCCCGCCAGCGACATTTCAATATTCTCGGCCAGGCCGACCGCTATGATTCAAACGGAGATTTTGTAAGGCACTGGCTGCCGGAAATCGCAGATTTGCCCAAAAAATACATCCACGAACCGCACAAGCTGCCCAAACAGGATCAGCAAAAACTAAATTTTACCCCGGATGCGGATTACCCTAATCCGATGATAAATTTGGAAGAGAGTTATGAGAGGATAAAGGGCTGATTTTTCAAAATTCTTCGACTGGTGCAGAGTGGTTGAGTTAAAGAGCGTATAATCAGTAAAATCAATATTTTAAAAACATTCCCTCTTCGCAAGGGGGATTTTCCTTGTAACTTATTAGTCCAATTTCACGTTGCCCAGTCGCCAATACAATTCCTGAAAACAAAATTATCCCATTCAGGATCGAAATCATTCTGAATTCTGAATTCCTTCATTCTGAATTACCCCCTCCAGGTATTCCTGATAGCGCCGTGGAAGCGGGAAAGGCCGTTCTTCGGGGATTGGATCGCGGGCGGGATGGAGCCAGTTTTCGGGGCGCTGCGGGCGACGTTCGGGTTCCCAAATGAATCCCGGTAAGCGAAGGTTTTCGACTTCTGGTGATTCGGGCAGATATTGCCCCTCAATTCCGCGGTAAACGTTCATACTGTCCGCATCGCCGCCGGAAAAAAACATGATGATTTGTTCGCCGGTGAGCTGGAGGGCGCCGTCGGGTTCGTCGTTTTCATCATTGGAATGAAAGATCATTTCACCGTTTGGCTTAACGTGGATGCGTTTTACTTTCCCTTCCTCGAAATAAATTCGTAGCGAATCTCCCTCAATCTGATTCAGGCGGCCTGATGCGCTGTCGGGCGTGGCGGCAAACGGGCGCGTGTAGGCGAGAAGTTCGTCCACTTCATCATCCACCAGCTGGATATCGATTTGCGGACTTGAAAGCTGGAGTTCATCCTGCCAGAGCCGGGCGTTTCCGTAGAGAAAAAACTCTTCGGTCAGATCATCAAAACGGGCACTGTCGGAAAGCGAGGCGTAGGTTTCCGACCAGATTGAAACATTTCCGAATGAATCCACAATACGCAGCGTGTCAGAGTCGAACATTTCGAGGCGGTTTGCAATCAGAAAGGTGGTGTCGGTTTCGGCTTCGTTGATCCGCTGCAATCGCGTATTTCCCTCAACCAGGCGATAGCCGGTTGAGTCGCTTTCTGAATAGTCGCCAACGATGCGCGTGCGGTTTTCGATATCAAAAAGGAAAACGTTGCCGTGCAGTTCGTAGTAGTCGATTTCGCGGCGTGAATAAAGCGAATCGGCCTCGATATACTGCGATTCATCGGAGACTTGTACGTTTCCGACAAATGCGGCGCTGTCGGATTCCGCAAAGTAGAGGCCGCGGTCGGCTACCAGAATTCCATCCTCATCTTCCAGCCGCAGGCGATCGGGGAAGGCGGCAATTTCAAAGAAAAAATCGTACCGCAAACGCTGGCTGAAAATCGTGGCTTCGCGCGTTTTTATGATCACATTTCCCTCAAACTCACTTTCTTCGGATTCAGTATCATACATGGCACGATCGGCCCAGATCAGCTCGTTTTTCTCGGTTTCAATCTGAACATTTCCGAAGGCGCGCAACAGATTCAGCTCCAGAAAGTGAAATGCGCTGTCGGCCAGAATGTGGGCATCATCCGTTCGCAGCTCAACATTTCCGATAAGTTTCCGAACCGGGCCGGATGGCGTTTGTTCTCCCTCTAAAACATCCGCCCTGATAATCTGAACCTGGCTTTGCGCCGGTGCTTTTTCCGGAGCACACAGCATCAGCGCGGGAAAAATCAGAATCAGAAAAAAGTATCGATGGTTCATTAAAAAAGTGATGAGAAGGGGAGTGTCAGTCAATCTCGAAGCGGCCGGTGACGCGCTGCAGGGTGTAATTTACAAGATCTTCATCACCCCTGAAACCGTATCCGGTGATGCTGTCGGCGGGCGTGACAATAATCACAAATCCGGGGCTGTAAAGCTTGCGCTCCACTTCGGTCCATTCGAGCAGTTCGGTGTAGAGATTTCGCTCGTTGCTGTGGCGCACCCGCACATCACCCTCAAACTCAAAAACCGACGTGCTGCTGTGGTAGGTCGCGCTGTTGCTCAAAACAAGCGACTCAATCTCGCCGTCATCCTGCCAGATGGTCACCTCCACATCACCCGTCATGGTGGTTCTGCTTTTCGAATCGGTGTCGTAGGTATTGGCAACCGGGCTAATTGCGGTAACTTTTCGCTTCCCGTCGATGATCAGATCCATCTCGATGCCTGAGCTGGC
>PXAI01000377.1 GCA_003567135.1 Balneolia bacterium
AAAAAAATCCCGCTGCACTCAACCGCAGCGGGATTTTTTATTTCAAATTATATACAATCATGGCCTGCAATGATTTAATCAAGCCAATCAAGGCCCAATCACAAAAATCAGGGTCAGTGGATGAGATTAAATATCCTGCCAAACCTTGGCATCAACCCATCCAGTGAAAAGTAGATAATCCATGCGCGGCCGACTACGTGATCATCCGGCACGAATCCCCAGTTGCGGCTGTCTTCGCTGTTGTCGCGGTTATCGCCCATCATAAAATAGTAATCGCGCTGTACGGTGTACGTATCCGTTTCGCGGCCATTGATGAAAATCCGCTGATTCCGGACTTCCAGACGATTCCCTTCGTAGCGGTCGATCACATCCCAGTAGAGATTGATGTTATCGGTTGTAAGGCTCAGCTCCTGACCTAAAAACGGAACTACCACTTCCGGCATCCGATCCTGATTTCCGCTTCCCAGACCCTGCGCAAAACGGAACCGGCTTCGAGAATTATGATCCATATCCTCAGGAATCACGAACATTTCTGCGTGTGAGCTTTCAGACCACGACAGAATTTCTTCCAGCACGGGATCAGAAGCAAAGATGATCAAATCCCTGCTGTTATTTCCAAAAACGCGCTGATCCGGTATCACGCCGCCGGCAGAACGAATCCGCTCCTGACTGATCCTCAGTCCCTCAGCAGGCACAATTCTGTGCAGGCGCTGGAAGGTCTCAAACGTTTCGCCCTCTTCGTGATTTACGTAGAGCACCTTGTCGCGAATGGCAAGCGTATCGCCGGGAATTCCAACGGCGCGTTTGATGTAGTTCGTTTTCTGGGATGGAATTCCCTCATCAATCGGATAGTTGAAAACTACGATATCGTTTCGCCTGATATCCATAAAGCCGGGCAGACGCGTTGAGGGAACGCGCATATTTCGGAAATGAATTCCGGTAAACGGGATACCCAGAGACTGCGGCGTACGTGCACCATAGTGCAGTTTTGATACAAGCAGGAAATCTCCGGTCAGCAGCGTGTCTTCCATAGAAGGCGTCGGAATCCGGTAGGCACCAACGATGAAAGCGCGGATAATGATCGCGGCGAGAAGCGCAAAAACGATGGCATCAATCCATTCCCGTGTCCAGGTTTTTGCTTTCTGATCCGTATCCGATCTGCGTTTCTTTCGATCCAGTTCGCGCTGCTCGCGCCTGGAGAGTTTCTTATTTTTATCAGACAAGGCCTGTGAAATTTACGGTCAGTTGAGGTTTATATTAGAGAAACGGGACGGGCGTGAAATTTCTTCGTTTACGAACTCACCGTCCTTGTACTGCACCCGGAACCATTTTCTACGCTCCGGCGAGAAGAAGACATCCTCGAACTCGGCCAGTTCATCCAGGCCGACCAGCTGATGCGTCAGCGCGCGTTTCACTTCGGGCATAAAATCAGCGAACGCAGGCGATCCGGCCAGAATTACGCCGGCAAACGGGCCATCCACGTCCATAATCAGCAGCGGATATCGTTCATCCACAATAATGATGTATTCAAACTGTATTGCCTCAGCCATCCTGAAGCCCGGCCTTCGAATGAGATCGTCGAGCGTACGTGTGGGATCACCAAATTTTTGTTGCAAACGAGCGCGAAACTCAATGGTCGGAAGTCGATCCAGCGCGGTTGCCTGCTGAAAACCGAGCCCGGTCCACTCTACATTTCTGAACTGGCGATTAAACTCTGCCATTTCCGATGTGCTGATCTTTCTGAAACTCATCTCCGAATAGACATCAGCTTGTGCGACAACCGGTTCGGTAAACGTCAGCCAGCCGATGAACGCGGCCATGAGAAACAGGTTTTTCAAGGATAAAAGCATGTTTTGATGTTAAGTAATGAAATTTAATCCCGGATATAACGCACAAACTTAGTCATTATTCATGGATAAAACCGCCAGGAACGCTTCCTGCGGGATTTCCACCGAACCGACCTGTTTCATACGCTTCTTCCCTTCTTTTTGTTTCTCGAGAAGTTTTCGCTTCCGGCTAACGTCACCGCCGTAACATTTGGCGAGAACATCTTTACGCAGCGCGCGAACCGTATCCCTGGCGATAACCTTATTGCCAATAGCAGCCTGAACAGCCACTTCATACATTTGTCTCGGAATCAGTTCCCGCAGTTTGGCGCAGAGTTTTTTACCCCATTCGTACGCTTTTTCACGGTGAACAATGCTGGAAAGAGCGTCAACCGGTTCTCCGTTCAGCAGAATATCCAGACGAACCATGGTGCCTTCCCGCTGGCCGATGAATTCGTAATCGAGCGAAGCATATCCACGGCTGAAACTTTTCAGCTTGTCGTAAAAATCAAAAACAACTTCCGCCAGCGGCAGCTCATAAGTGATGTCAACGCGGGTTCCGTCCAGATATGTGGTATTCACATAAACGCCGCGACGCTCCTGGCAAAGCTTCATGATTGCGCCGATGTACTCGGAAGGAGTAATAATCTGTGCCTTGATGTAGGGCTCAAAAACCTTTTCGACGTTTCCGGCATCGGGCATTTCGCTTGGGTTATCAACAGTTACTTTTTTTCCGTCGCGGTTGATAATCTCGAATTCCACGTTCGGAACCGTGGTAATGATGTTCATATCAAACTCACGCTCCAGCCTTTCCTGGATAATTTCCATGTGGAGCATCCCCAGAAACCCTGCGCGGAATCCGAAGCCGAGCGCTGCGGATGTTTCGGGTACAAACTGAAGCGATGCATCGTTGAGCTGGAGTTTTTCAAGCGCGCTTCTGAGGCTTTCAAAATCCTCACTGTCCGTCGGGTAAATCCCGCTGAAAACCATCGGCTTTACTTCTTTATATCCCGCAATAGGCTCTTTCGCAGGATTTTTCACCGTGGTAACCGTATCACCCACTTTAGTGTGTTCCAGACTTTTAACGCTTCCGATTACGTAACCCACTTCGCCGGCCTTAAGCACATCACACGGCTCATCTTTAATCCGGAGATAGCCGATTTCATCGGCGTCGTACTCTTCATCAACCGCCATAAACTTGATGGAATCTCCTTTCCGGAGCGTTCCGTCCATAATCCGGACGTACACAATTGATCCTCGGTAGGTATTAAATACAGAATCGAAAATCAGCGCTTTGAGCGGTTTTTCAGGATCACCTTTCGGAGGCGGCACGCGCTGCACGATGGCTTCAAGCAATTCGTCCACACCGATACCGGTTTTACCGGAAACCTGAAGAATTTCATCAAACTCGCATCCGATCAAATCCATAACCTGCTGCGCGGCAACTTCTATATCCGCACCGGGCAAATCAATTTTATTCAGAACCGGGATGATTTCCAGATCCTGCTCAATGGCCTGATAGAGGTTTGAAATCGTTTGTGCCTCAATCCCCTGCGCGGCATCCACAATCAGCAGCGCGCCTTCACACGCTTTCAGCGCCCGCGAAACTTCGTACGCAAAATCGACGTGGCCCGGAGTATCAATCAGATTAAATACGTATTTCTGCTTGTCGGCAGGCGAAACGTAATCCATCTTGATAGCGTGACTCTTGATTGTGATTCCGCGTTCCCGCTCGAGATCCATGTCATCCAGAATCTGTGACTGCATTTCCCGTTCGGTAATGGCACCGGTACGTTCCAGCAGGCGGTCAGCTAGCGTCGATTTGCCGTGATCAATATGGGCGATAATACAAAAGTTGCGAATGTGCTTCATTGAAAGGGGTATGTTCCGAAAAATAAACAGTTGGTTAAAATAAGGAGAATTAACTTCTGATTGAAGATAAATTCAGAGACGTTTATGCCTTTCAAAACGCCTGATCACCTGTTTTTCGTTTGATTTCCACAAAATTTCTGAAGTTACGGGCTGTCAGTAAATTAGCGTGAATTGTTAATTATCCAGTTGCTATGGAATTGCCTGTAAAGTCAATACTATTTTTCTGATGAGCCTGATTTTCAACTTCATGGATTCGACTTCTCTTCACTTCTTCTTACCTTAGGATATGGAGCAAAATGAACTTGATTTTTTGATTGATAAGCTTACCCGTTCGATAGAAAATGTCGTTACCGGGGATAGTTTTCTAACAGAAATTTCGTTAATTGATAAGTCCGACTTAAAATCTGTCAGTTTAAAAAACAATTGGCAGTTTAATTGGAGATCTGAGTTTTCACTTAAGGAGCGTGAAATCTATAAATTGACTATTGTCAACAATCCCCAGGTAATTCAAGGCCTTATTAGTTTAGAGGTGAAAGAAGACCACGTTTTTATGCATCTACTTGAAAATGCTCCTTTCAATAAAGGCGCTTCAAAAATGTACGCTGGTGTTGCTGGGAATCTGGTCGCATTTGCTTGCAAAGTATCTTTTCAAAGGGGAAATGAAGGCAATGTTGCTTTTATTTCTAAAACGCAGTTAATTGATCATTACATAAAAACATTAGATGCAAATCTGGTAGGCTCACGTTTAATGGTCATTGATACAAAAGCAGCTATCAAGCTAATTAACAGGTATTTCCACAATGAGTAAAAACAAACAAAAAAAGGATTTAAATGTTGATCTGATTGGCGGTGAAACGCTGACAGAAACTGAGAAGGAACAGCTTAAAACATTTTTCCAGGATCAAAAAGAAAAGCGTAAAAAGCGCACGAAACGTGCTGAATCAAAGAAAAAAAACGTAGCACATTGATCTTTTGACAGGGTTAAGATCAGAATAGCAAGATCTGCCTTCAAGTACTTCAAATATTAGTGTTATACCAAAGCATAGGGCTTCGCATTTTGCAGATGGCCAAGCCGTGCTTTCAGACCACAGAGGAATAAAACGTTGCACATCTATAATTTGACGTACCTCAATAAAGTAAACTTTACAGGTGTATGTGAACCCTGATTTGTAATTTCATGTTTCAAATCACGTCTGGCTCTTTTCTGAAATTAAATTTTTACTATATTCAAATGTGATGAACACATACACTTCTGATAAAAAATATTTCGAAACCGCATTCAGCATCCCAGCTGAGTTTGCTATGGCTGTGCATACTATTTCGCATACCCACCGACATCACGTTCATCATCACTGATTGAGCCCTTTGCCTTAACCGGCACCCTTCCCTGTTCAATCTCTTTCTCTCTAACTTTTTACCGAAAATCTAAGCTAATTATTACGTGGAAACTGTTTCAACCCTGCGCATTGCGATCCAGAAAAGTGGTCGCCTTACCGAAAAAACGATAACCCTTCTTGAAAATATCGGCCTCAAATTTGATGGCTATAAAAACCGGCTGCTCGTAAAAGCGCTCAATTTTGATGTGGAGCTTCTGCTGATCCGGGATGATGATATCCCTGAATATGTTCAGGACGGCATCTGTGATCTTGGCGTGGTCGGTGCCAACGTTACGCGCGAAAACGGCGCGGATGTGACCGTGCTGCGCGATCTCGATTTTGGCCACTGCCGCCTTTCCCTGGCTGTTCCGAAAAGCTCGGGTATAACCCGCGTTGAGGATCTTGCCGGAAAGCGGATCGCCACAAGCTACCCGAATCTCACGCGACGCTATTTTAAAGACCGCGGACTGGACGTCAAACCGGTAAAAATCTCCGGTGCCGTGGAAATTACGCCACGCCTGGATGTGGCCGATGCCATCTGCGATCTGGTATCAACCGGTGGCACGCTGAAGACCAACGGACTGACTGAACTTCAGCCTATTCTGCACTCGCAAAGCCAGCTCGTGCGAACGAACCGCGAACTTCCTGCACACAAAAAAGAGCTGATCGACAAATTTCTCGTCCGGATTGAGGGTCAGCAGCTTGCTGAAAACAGCCGCTACATTATGATGAACGCGCCTAAAGATGCTCTCGAAAAAATTGTGGATATTATACCATCCCTCAACAGCCCGACCGTTCTGCCGCTGGCTGATACGAATATGATTGCGGTTCATACCGTTATCCCGATCAGTAAGTTCTGGGAAGTGATGGAAGAACTCAAGGAAGCAGGCGCTGAGGGAATTGTAATGCTGCCAATTCAGAATATGATCAACTGACCGATGCGAACCGTAAATCTTAGCTCCATTTCTCCGGAAGAACGCGCCGCGCTGATGAAGCGGAACGCGGTTCAGTTTGATGATATCCGCGATTCGGTCAGCCACATTATCACCCAGGTAAAAAACGGCGGTGATGTTGCGGTGCAGCAGTTTACAGAAAAGTTTGACGGCGTACGGCCTGATGAACTGATGATGGATGTTCCTGAACCGGATGAAATCAATCTTCCTGAAAACGTGAAAAATGCGTTTGAGACGGCCTTTCGTAACATCATGCGTTTTCATATCCCGCAGAAGCCGGTTCGTATTCGCGTTGAGACCATGCCCGGCGTTTTTTGCGCCCGTGAATCACGCCCGATTGAGTCGGTCGGCCTTTACGTTCCGGGCGGCACAGCAGTACTACCCTCTACCGTATTGATGCTCGGCATTCCGGCTTTAATTGCCGGATGCCCCAACATTTTACTGGCCACTCCGCCGCGAAAAGACGGCTCGGTAGCTCCTGAGGTACTATTCTGCGCATCGCTTTGCGGGATAAAGAATATTCTGAAGGCCGGCGGCGCTCAGGCCGTTGCCGCGATGGCATACGGAACAGAAACGGTACCCAAGGTGGACAAAATTTTTGGTCCCGGGAATCAGTACGTTACCTGTGCAAAAATGCTGCTGCAAAACAGCGACGCGCTCATTTCAATCGATATGCCCGCCGGACCGTCCGAGGTTTTGGTGATTGCGGATAAGTTCGCCGAACCTGAATTTATCGCCGCGGATCTGCTTTCTCAGGCCGAGCACGGGGCGGACAGCCAGGCCGTTTTAGTGACGACATCCTCCGAACTCATTCCTCTTGTTCAGGCTGAAGTTCAGCGACAGCTAAACGAACTTCCGAGAGCCGATGTAACGAAACTGGCGCTGGAAAACAGCGTGATAATTCTGGCCGATTCCCTCGAAGAAGCGTTTCGTTTCAGCAACGAGTGGGCGCCGGAGCACCTGATTATTTCGATCAAAAATTCCCGAAAATGGAAATCGAAGATAACGAATGCGGGATCTGTTTTTCTTGGGAAATGGTCGCCGGAAAGCGTGGGCGATTACGCTTCAGGTACCAATCACACGCTGCCAACGAGCGGCTATGCGCGGATGTTCAGCGGCGTTTCGGTGGATTCCTTCGTAAAGCAAATTACGTTTCAGGAACTTACTCCGGACGGATTGCGCGAACTTGGCCCTGATGTGGAAATTATGGCAAATTCTGAGGGACTGGACGCACATCGCCTTGCCGTAACCCGACGCCTCAACGCGTTGAAAAACGAGGGAGGCGGCGATGCCTGATTTTGACCTGAACAAACTCGTCCGTCCAAATATCCTGAACCTCAAACCCTACCGTTCGGCGCGGGATGATTTTAAGGAAGGATTACTTCTGGATGCCAACGAAAACAGCATCGGTTCATCCGCTGAGTTTGGCGGACTTTCGCTGAACCGGTATCCTGATCCGCATCACGCTGAGCTCCGGGCTGAAGTGGGGAAATTCCGGAATGTGAATCCAAACCACATTTTTGCCGGAAACGGCAGCGATGAAGCGATTGACCTGCTGATCCGCATTTTTTGCCGGCCGGAAAAAGATCCGATCATTATCACACCGCCAACGTACGGCATGTACCGCGTCTGTGCAGATTCGCACGATGTTCCGGTTATCGAAACGCCGTTGAATCCAGATTTTTCACTTAATCCGGAGCTGGTGATTCAGAGCGCATCAGAAAACAACGCACCGCTGATTTTTCTCTGCTCGCCAAACAATCCCACGGCAAACAGCCTGAACCCCAATGACATCAAAAAAATCCTTCTGGAAACCCATTCGGTTGTGGTGGTGGATGAGGCGTACATCGACTTTTCGATAGAGAAAAGCTTTGTTGATGAGCTGAGCTCTTATCATAATCTGGTTGTTCTTCAAACACTCTCAAAAGCGTTTGGTCTCGCCGGTCTCCGCATCGGGCTGGCTTTTGCCAACACGGAAATTATTCAGCTGATGATGCGCGTAAAGCCTCCGTACAACGTAAACAGCGTCACCCAAAAACTGGCCACAGAGGCGCTCCGGAATCCTCAGATTGTTCAAAAAACAATCCGCGAACTTCTGGCCGGAAGGAATTTCCTGGAAAAAGAACTTGGCAAAATGGCCGCCGTTGAGAAGATTTTCCCCAGCGACGCCAATTTCCTGCTGATCCGCGTACCGGAAGCCAAATCAGTGTACAAAAAACTGAGTGAGGAAGGCATCATTGTCCGCTATCGGGGTGATCAGCTGCATTGTGAAAACACGCTGAGAATTACCGTCGGCGCAGCCGCCGAAAACAGCCGACTCATTGAAGCGCTAAACAAAATTTTGACATGACCGTTCGTATCCAAAAAGAAACCTTTTTTGAAAAAGGACACAAAACGCCTGCACCGGGTTTGATCCGAGCACTGAGCAGAATGATCGATCACGGCTATACGTTGAGCACCAATTCCCCCCTGCCGGAAGTTGTAGCGGGGCTGCTCGCCGCCGAACAGATCACTCTTAATATCGGCGCCAAAAATCCGGAGGCGGAAATTTCCGGGACGGCTGATCATCTGAAACTTACATTTACTGATCGTGAAATTAAAGCAATCTCAGCATCCGACTGGGTTACGCTCAGCAGCAAGTGGCTCTACCCTGTCCGCAAGGCGAAACTGGAGCGAAAAACTTCCGAAACGGAAATAACAGTTTCCGTAAATCTGGACGGTCAGGGAAAAACATACATCGAAACCGGACTTTCGTTTTTTGATCACATGCTGGATCAGATCGGCAAACACGGCGGGCTTGATCTCACGTTAAAATGCACCGGCGATTTGCACGTGGATGAGCATCATACGATTGAGGATGTGGCGATTGCGCTGGGTGAGGTCATCCAAAAAGCGCTGCCGGATAAACGTGGAATCGGGCGCTACGGATTTATTCTGGCGATGGATGAATCTCAGGCGCGCGTGGCGCTGGATTTATCAAACCGACCATACCTCGTTTTTGATGCCGGTTTCAAACGCGAAAAAGTCGGCGATTTCCCAACTGAAATGACCGAACACTTTTTCTATTCACTGGCCATGAGCCTGAAAGCCACGCTGCAAATGTCGGTTGACGGCAGCAACGATCATCACAAAATTGAAGCGCTCTTCAAAGGATTTGCGAAATCGCTCCGACAATCGCTGGATCGTAACGCCAGATATCTGAACGTGCTTCCCAGCTCCAAAGGAAAACTCTGATCCCATTTTATGATCGCCATAATCGACTATAAAGCCGGAAACCTTGCCTCAGTGAGCAACGCGTTGAAGCGACTTAACGCGGAGTTTATCATCACAGATGATATCCGGGAATTAAACCAGGCATCTGCCGTGATATTTCCCGGAGTGGGTCACGCGAAGGCCGCCATGAACGCGCTTTCGGAAAAGAATCTGGACAGCTGGCTAAAATCCGCAACGGTTCCTGTGCTCGGTATCTGCCTCGGCATGCAGCTGCTGTTTGAGTCCACTTCCGAAGGTGATTCGGAGTGTTTGGGTATCATCCCCGGAAAACTTCAGCTCTTTCCCGAAACGGTTGGCAAGGTGCCGCACATGGGATGGAACTCGCTTACTGAAATCACCGATCATCCGCTTTTAAAGGGCATTTCAGAGGAGGATTTCGTATATTTCGTGCATAGTTATTTTGCTCCGAAAGTAAACGAAAGCATCGCTTTATGTAACTACGGATTTCCGTTTTCTGCGGCTGTTGCCAAAGATAATTTTGCAGGAGTGCAGTTTCATCCTGAAAAATCCGGCAAATCCGGTGAAATTATTATCCGAAATTTTTTGAACTACGCCTCAGGGCAGTTCTGATCCACAAAAAAGTATTATGATTCGAATTCCCGCTATCGACCTGTACGACGGAAAAGTCGTGCGCCTGAAACAAGGCAAATATGAGACCGCAAGAGTGTATCACGATCAGCCGTTCGATCTCGCCAAAGGACTTGCCGAAAGCGGCCTTCCCCGCCTTCACGTTGTGGACCTGAACGGCGCGCGTGACGGTTCTCTCATCAACGTGGACCTGATTCGCAGTATCGCTGACCAGACGATGATCGAAATTCAGTCAGGTGGCGGGGTCAGATATGTTAAGGATATTGAAAAGCTGCTTTCGATTGGCGTTAAGCGCGTCGTTTCAAGTTCGTTCGCGCTTGAAAAACCGGAAGAGTGGCTGGAAGCCATCCGCACATTTGGCGGAGAGAGCTGTATTTTCGGAATGGATCTGAAGGATAATAAAATCGCCACGGCCGGCTGGACCCAAACGCATCAAAAACCGTTGGATGAAGTTTTAAATCCGATGTTCGAAGCGGGGCTTACCGAAATACTCTGCACCGATATCAGCCGTGATGGCATGATGGCCGGCCCGAATACCCAGCTTTACATCGCACTTCAGCACCGTTTCCCGAAGGCAAAATTCATCGCCAGCGGCGGCGTCGCCTCGAATGAAGATCTCACTGATCTGGATCATGCCGGATTATTCGCCTGCGTCGTCGGCCGCGCGTGGCTTGAGGGCGAAGTTGACATTTACGAGTAGCTGTCGCTGCGCGACAGAGGGTTGAGTTTTAAAGTGTTGAGTGTTGAGTTGGTTTATTTTCGCTGCGCGACAATAACTTATCCGTTAGTTTACTTAATTGATAATCAGTGAATATTTTAGGTTCAGGTTTTTACTGTAATCAATTTGATATGAAAAAAATTTCGACATTTCTCATCCTTACTCTGGCTCTTCCTGCACTTCTTTTTGCACAGACCCACCACGACTGGAGCTACAATCTATCAATTTATGAAGTGAATGTCCGGCAATACACCGAAGAAGGTACGTTCGCGGCATTTGAAGAGCATTTGGATCGGCTGGAGGATCTGGGTGTCGGAATTCTCTGGTTGATGCCGATACATCCTATTGGCGAGGAAAACCGGCTTGGCTCTCTTGGCAGCTATTATTCAGTAAAGGATTTTTTTGATATCAATCCGGAGTTCGGTGATCTGGAAGATTTCGGGCATCTGGTTGAGCAGATTCATGAGCGGGGGATGTACGTCATTCTCGACTGGGTCGCTAATCATACGGCCTGGGATCATCCCCTTACTGAAACAAATCCCGAATGGTACGAACTTGACAACAATGGAAACTTTATGCCTCCACCGGGCACAAACTGGTCGGATGTCATACAGCTTGATTTTTCGGAGCCGGGCCTCAGAGAGTACATGACAAACGCGATGAAGTTCTGGGTTGAAGAGTTCAATATCGATGGATTCCGTTACGATGCGGCCGGATATGTGCCAATGGATTACTGGGAAGAAGCCATTGAAGAATTGCGCGACCTGAAACCGGATATCTTTCTGCTTGCTGAAGATAATGGCCCCGAGTGGCACGAAGCCGGCTTTGATATGTCGTTTGGCTGGGATATGTATGGGTTTGGCCATGGTGTGCTCATTAACATCGCCGAAGGCACAAACTCTGCAGCGCACCTGAATACTTACCTTGATGGCCAGATCAACAACTATCCTTCGGATGCTTACCGGATGTATTTTACCTCAAATCACGATGAAAACTCCTGGTACGGAACCACTGAAGAACTTTTCGGTGATGCTGCCGAAGTATTTGCCGTACTGACAGCTACCGTTCACGGGATGCCGTTAATTTACAGCGGACAAGAAGCCGGACTCGATAAGCGGCTTGCCTTTTTCAATAAGGATGAGATTGAGTGGCGCGATCATCCCAAGGCGGATTTATACCGAACGCTTTTTCATCTCAAAAGGGATAATCAGGCGTTGTGGAACGGTGAAGCGGGTGGAATCAGACAGCGGGTTTCTACTTCATTGAATGCTTCTACGTACGCTTATCTGCGTGAAAAAAACGGCGACCGGGTCTTCGTAGCTATGAACCTGACTGATCAGGAGCGAAGCATCACCCTGAACGGCGACCGGCATTACGGAACGTACCGGGACGTATTTTCGGATGAAATCATTCAACTTGATGAAAACACGTCTTTTACTTTTGCTCCATGGGATTACGTTGTCTATGAAGGTACCGATTCCGGTGTCAGCACCGAACCAGAGAACAGGCCCTACCGGTTCAGTTTAGATCAGAATTATCCGAATCCATTCAACCCCTCCACACAAATATCTTTCGAACTGGACAGATACGAACACGTGAATCTGTCTGTTTACGATGTGCTTGGGCGACAGATTCAGGTACTTGTCAGCGACGATCTTCGGGCAGGCAAACACACCGTACGTTTCGATGCCTCGAGGCTTTCATCCGGGGTGTATATTTACGTACTGCAAGCCGGGAATCAGCGGATTTCACGAACTATGATGCTGGTAAAATAACCTGAGCAGGCTTTTAGCCGGTTACCTCATCCAGTATTCTGTGCATAATCGAAAACTCAATCGGTTTTGAGATGTACTGTTCCCTCAGGCCGTATCCTTCAGCCTTTTCATAATCATTGGGGCTTAATGAACTGGTCAGAATCCAAATGTTTACTTCGGGGAAACCATCGAGTTTGGAGAATTCCCTGAGAAATTCCCAGCCATCCCAAAGCGGCATATTCAGATCAAGAAAGATTAACTCCGGCAATTGTTCACCGGTATCAACAAGTTCCTTCATGGCGTCGTAAGCGGCTTTACCATTGCGGTAATCAATAATATCCAATACACGGCCGGTCTTTTGCAGGAGTTTTCTTAACAGGTAAACCTGTATATCGTCATCCTCAATAAGACAGACTTTCTTTATTTTTTTCATACGGTAAGCGAATTGTAAATATGGTTCCTTTATCAACTTTGCTCTCTACAGTAATGCTTCCCCCCATCGATTCAACCTGGTTTTTTGTAATAAACAGTCCCAGTCCTTTCGAATCGCGATGACTGTGAAATGTTTTATACATACCAAACAGATTTTGCCCGTGGCGCTTCAAATCTATCCCTACCCCGTTATCTTCAAACCTGAGCTGCAGAGATTCCTTTCCTTTTTTTACTGATATCTTCATCCAGGAATCACGTTTGTCTGAACTGAACCTGATGGCATTTGTAATCATATTCAGAACGACACTGTCAATATAACCCGGAATGGTTTCGATTTCGGTTGACTCAGGGATTTTGTTCAGGATTTCAACTTCTGCACTTCTTGCGAGCAGCGAAACACTTTCCATTGCGTGATCAACAACACGATGCAGGTTCACTTTTTCCCATATCTCGTTGTCGTTCAGCGTAATATCAAGTACCTGATTCAGGTGGCTGATCGTTTCATTCAGATTATCTGACGATCCTTTCAGCATCTGAATATACTCGCTTTCGAACATTTCCGGTTCCTCTAATTTCAACAAATAGAGAATTCCCTGAATATTCGCGGTGTGATTACGCAAATTGTGCGAAACGATGTGCGTAAAACTGCCCAATCGCTGATTATGCTCTTCCTCAGTATGGAGTAGCGACTCAATTCTTCGGAGGTTTTCAACCGATTCCGTAACATCCGTAACCATGGCAAGTACACGATCCTCACCGAATGATACTACCCTGGCGCTGAAATACTTTGCTTTATTATCGTAATCCAGCTGATATGTGAACTCGACAACCTCGTTTTTCTCGATAGCCTTTTTCATAGCCTCAAGCTGAAGCGGCAGCACATCCGGCGGCATGATCTCAGAAATGTGCTTATTCATAAACTGATCCGGCTTTTTAAATAAAAGATCCTGATCCGCATTATAATCCAGATAGTACCCGTCATGGCTGAATACAAACAGCATATCCGGAATCGTTTTCAGGAGCGATCTCAGATATTCTTCGCTCTGCTTAATCCGGTTTTCCGCTTCTTTGCGGTCGGTTATATCGGTTGAAATCCCAAGCAGGCCGGTGATTTCGTCCGAGCCGTTATTGCCGTAGACCGGCGTTTTTACCTCAAGAAAAATCTGTTTATTGCCTTTTTTATCCTGTGTCTCAATTTCCTGTCTGGAATAGTTTCCCTTAAAAACCTTTTTGTCAATTGAGCGAAGCATTTGGCACGTTTCTCCGTCAAAGAAATCGTCATCCTTTTTTCCAATTATATCATTCAAGTCGTAGCCAAACTGATCCAGCGCCGTTTTATTGGCGTACAGATATCTCGACTCTCTATCCTTCATATATACCGCAACCGGAACGTTATCCAGCGCATCCTGAAGTATTTTCATGCGCGACATCGCAGCACGGATCTCATCCTCCGCACGCCGGCTTTCCGTAATGTCGATATGTGCACCCAGCACCGTGTTCGACGATGTACCGTTTGTATTTTTCAGGTTTCTTGCTCTCGACCAAACCCAAACCGAAGAACCGTTTTTGTGGACCATCCGGAAATAGTTTTCGTAGGGCTTTTTCATATCCCCCGACAGGTACTCCACAAACTTTTTTTCCGCCTGATCACGGTCTTCGGGATGCACCAAATCCAGCCAAAGAGTATGCCCGCTGCTGTTTTTGGTATCGAATGTTTTTGGATCGTACCCCAGCATCGTAAAATATTCAGCACTGCACCACAAACGCTCCGTATCGATATCGTACTCCCAGGCTCCTGTATTTGAAATAGCGATAATAGAACGGTAGCGGGCTTCACTTTCGCGCAGGCGCCGCTCAGCCTCCTTACGCTCGGTGAGATCCATATTACTGCCGGTAACGCGCACCGGCTCACCTTTGTCATTTTTTTTGATAAACCCTCGGGTCAGCACAGGTACATAGTGACCGTTTTTGTGCCTCATCCTCATCTCAACTTTATAGCTTTCTTCTTTAGTGGAACTTGAGCCCTTCATGGCTTCAGCCTGCTTTTCCCTGTCATCAGGATGGATAATTTCTTCGAGAAAATCACTCAGATCGTCCACTTCATCTTCGCGATAACCGATTTGTTCCCACCACTGGGGCGATAAATAGACCTCCCCTGTTTCCAGGTTCCAGTCCCACGGCGCATCATTGGATCCCTTGATAATCAGGCTGAGGCGTTCCTCGCTTTTTTCCAGCTCCTCCTGCTGGATTTTCTGCCGGGTGATGTCTTCCTTTACGCCAAGGTAGTGCGTAATCTCACCATCCGGTTTTTTGATGGGTGATATGATGGCGCTCTCCCAGAAAAGTTCATCGTTTTTCCTCCTGTTCTGGATCTCGCCACGCCACACATTTCCGCTCTGTATTGTTGCCCAGAGGTTTTGATAAAACTCCAGCGGCTGCCTGCCGGATTTCAGAATTTTCGGATTCTGCCCGATGACCTCATCTCTGCTGTTGCCCGTTATGCTGAGAAACTTTTTATTGACGTACTCAATATTCCCGTCCAGATTTGTGATCAGAATACTGGCCGGACTTTGTTCCACGGCCTGAGATAAAATATTCAGCCGCTCTTCGTTCTTTTTTCGCTCCGTGATATCCGTGATGATTCCGTGCCACAACGTGCTGCCATCATCCAGCCGCTCAGGACGCGCGTTCGAAAGCCTCCATTGCTCACCTCTTCCGGGAAGCGTTACGCGGAACTCGCAAATAAATACCGATAGATTTTCGGCCGATTCATAAATTTCCTGCTGCACGCGATCGCGATCCTCCGGATGAATCCGCATGAAAACCGGATCTGCATCTTCTTGCACTTCCTCCGGTTCAAATCCGTAAATGTCCACCATAGCCGGGCTGGAGTAAGGAAAACACTGCCTGCCACCAGGATACAGCCTGTACTGATACACCACGCCCGGAACCTGACGCGCCAGCTTAGAAAGTATTTGGTGGGATTCCTTCAGTTTCTCCTCAGCCTTTATTCGCTGCGTCACATCATAATCAGATCCCCGAAACCCCAAAAACGTACCGTTCGAATCAAAAAATGGAGCTCCGTTAGTTGACATGATTGCGATGCTGCCGTCGCCTTTAACGAGTTTATTTATGAGCCCACGGAACGTCTTCCTGTTATTTATTACTTCAAATGCCTCCTTAAGAAACTCTTCGCGGCCTTCTTCAGGATGCAGATCAGTGATATACTTTTTCCCAACCAGCTCCTCCGGCTTGTAGCCCCACACTTTTTCCACAGCAGGACTTACGTACAAAAATAACCCATCGGCGTCAGATTCCCAGATTACAGACTGATTCGTTTCAGCAATATGCAGGAACCTCTCCTCCCGCTCGCGCGCCTTATTTTCGGCTTCGATCCTGGCACTGATATTCCTGAACGTGCCCATCAGGCAATGTTTGCCATCATACATAATTTTTGTGGCAATAATTTCGACAGGAACCTCTTCCCCATCCGAACAAAGCACTACATGTCGATACGGATCAGTTTTTTCTCTTTTTTCAAGAACCTTCCGGGCGTTCTCAAAAATTTCGTTACTGCGGGATTTTCTGTCCGTATGATGAAGCTCAGACTGATGCCTGCCGATAATTTCATCCCTCGGCATTTTCATCAGTTCTTCAGCAGCAACGTTCAGATCAAGCAGAATTCCCGTATCCCGGTCGGCGATAAACATGGCATCGGAAGCATTCTGAAACACATTTCTGAACTGCTGTTCATCTGCCTTCTCCTTGTCGAATGCCAGCAGCAAATATTTTGTTTCGTCATCCGCCACGCTAATCGCATACAGTTTTGCGGCGATCAAAAACCCGGCGTGGTGCTTAAGATGGATATCCCGTTTATGAGGATCAGAACAAGTTGACTTCTGATGAATTAAATCGCTTTGAAGAAAATCAATCGCCTCACTGTCGAGGATTTCATGAAAGCAGAAATCCTGTGATCCGAGAACACGTTTCAGCTTGGGACTAACCCACCCCTCATGCAAATCACCGGCTGGCCCAAACCAGAAGCCGTCCATACCGTATTCAACAATAAAGCCAAATATATCCGGGTTCTGTTTTGCAAGGTACTGAAACTTTTGTTCGTAAAGCGTCATGCTGATACTGGCACTACATTTTTCACATTAATAAGGCAAATATAACCAAATATTGCGATCTAAGAACGGAATTCTGTATGAGGATGGGAGCAAAAAAGGCCAATGTTATTCAACGATAAATGATGCCCGTGAAGTAAATTCAAAATTCAAAATGTAGATTCGTAGCGGAGCGAAGAACCGCGCAGCGCTTTCAAAATGGCTGGTTCGCGCCTGTCCCGATCGCTTCGGGGCCTGCCTCGATTCTTTGGGGTGGTTATGATGGGATTGTGGTTATTTTGGATACGAAGCATTTGGCCTAACAACGTTTTATTAATGCGCTGTAGGGACGCAAAATCTTGCGTCCCGGTGGTTGAACCGCAGGGGCTCGGTTTATTTCGCCGAAATCGTCGAAATCGTCGAAATTTTCGAATCCATTTCCCAACGCCCCATGGACGTCATCCCGCAATCGGGTTAGAAAGTAATTTAAGAACAGTTAGTAGCACGATATGCGGGATCTTCCAGATTTCCCTGTTTTATGGTTATTTCAGGATATACTCGGCGGCCCCTGAATGCGCTGGTATCTTTTGGGGCTAAGGTCTTAGCAATAAAAACGATCTATCCAATATCAACGCTGGAAGATCCCGCATAAATCCTCGCTATCGCGAAAGGATTTTGCGGGATGACGCCTTCGAGGCGGTGGGAGTTGGGTTGCCGGGAGCCGGGTTTTAGCGTAGAACGCCAAAAAAAAACCGCAACCCGTAACCTGAAAAACTCTTTCAAGACTACCAAGCTCAATCAAGCCTACCCAATAATCAACAGACAATCATCCATAATCAATGCCGTGTCCCACACACGCACTGACTCTGCCCGTCCTGCGTGGTGATCGCGTGCCAGTCGAATTGTTCATCGTAGCCGTCGCGCTCCCACCAGAATGGTAAACGTTCGCGATCGTAGTTGCCGGTTTCGTTCATCGTTTCGGCGTCGTAGACGCGGCCGTTCAGGATGGTGTATTTCACAAATTCGAGATCACGAAGATCTTCAAGCGGATTCCCGTCGATAATCACCAGATCAGCCAGTTTTCCGGCTTCAATGGATCCGATGTGACGATCCATGCCAATGTATTTGGCGCCGTTGTGCGTAGCCGAGCGAATCGCCTCGAGCGAACTCATCCCGCCCTGAC
>PXAI01000302.1 GCA_003567135.1 Balneolia bacterium
AGCGTCAGAGTAAAGTGATCATTTTTTTCAATTCCGGTTACTGCGCCGTCCGTTCGCGTGAGGTATTCCTGATATTCAGCAAGTTGTTTTCGGGTTTCATTGAGGATTTCCGCCGGATTCTGTCCGTCTCTGCTGAACAGGTTATTTGCTCGTGGCGAAGTGCGGTTTCTCGGCAGGCCTTCATCTATCACAAGCACGCTTCTTCGGCACCGACCCAGTCCCATCGCCGCTGATAAGCCGGCAAAACTGCCGCCTATGATCAGCGTATCGTAGAGTTTTTCGCCGTCGGCGTCGCCTGAAAACGCATATCCAAGTTCTGAAGCCCGAACCCGCTTTCGCGTAAACGGAATCTGAAACAGAGCCCCGGTAAGGAGCGATGAGGTTTTGATAAACGATTTACGATCCATACATAATCACCTTAGGCTGATTTCTTTTCGGTTTTAGTAAAGGAGTTTACGGTCGTTTTAGAGTCGCTTTTAACATCCATCTTACAGTACTGATAGATTCTTTCGGCGGCCAGACGAGCCCCGGAAATATTTCTGGATACCGGCCCGATTTCGAGCTCGGCGAGGGCGCCGGTCACGAACAGGCCGTCATCCCATTGGAGGAACTCATCCGTAATGGGAAATCCGCAGGGCGCCTTTTCGAGACCGTACCGGGATGCCAGCTCGTGAGTCAACCTGCCACCCGGCAAGGATTCGCCAAAACCTGTTGCCAGAACGATACAATTGGCTCCAAGACTATCGGCGTTTTTCAGATTCAGCAGTACTAAATCCTCCAGCATTTTGGTACAGCTTACGACCGTATCATGAACAATGGTTATCTGTTTGCGCTTTACGGCTGCGTTAAGCGCCGCCTGAAGTTCATGCGTGATGGTGCCCTTATTTCTGGCTTTGCTTATAATCCGGCGTCTTTTAACATAGCAGCCTACTCTTTGGTAACCATTCAGATACTTCGGACCCATCCAGCCCGGATCAGAATCAAAGTTGGCCTGCCTTAAGGGATAGGCCGTCAGCAGGATAATATTCCGTTCGCCGTTTTTCAGCGACAGCGCGGTTTGTACGCCCGACATGCCTCCGCCAATGACCACCACAGTACCCTTTTCAGGTATGGATTCCGGCGAATAATCGGGATCAAACACATGGCTGATTCGAACCCGTTCTGATTTCGCTTCAGCAGCCCACGAAGGCCATTCAGCCCGGTTACTTTGGCCCATTGCCAGGATTACATTTCGGCTCCGGATAATGCCGCTATCTGTTGAAACAGAATAACCATGTTCCGTTTTTTGGATATCCGACACTAAGCCCTGAATATATATGTCGCTGAATCCGGTTCGTGACAGCAGCGAATCGGAGTGATCGTTGAAAAGGGAAAGCGCGGGTCTGTCATTGGGTGAGATGAACAGGGGTTTGCTGCTCTCAACATTTTGGGCAAAATGCTTGAGCGAAAAGGCCTCAATCTCCAGGTGATGAACCAGCGGAGAACGCAAATACTTCATTCCGATATTTGCAGCATTTCGTTTCCAATTCGCCAGCGGATCCGAATTTGGATCAATGATCCTGATCTGCTTTTTATCTGCAATCCGGTTCCTCAGCAGCATATTGGCCATAAAGCAACCGTGAACACCGCCGCCGACAATCAGCCATTCAAAAACCGGGGCCGGATTTATTTGCGCGTGTTCATTCATGGGCCTGAGTTTTGATACGAATTATTCATCGCTCCACTCCGGCCACGGATCGGGAAACGTGCCGCCTTTTTTATAGTACTCCACTTCCTCGGCATCGCACAGGCAAACCTCCATTTCCTCCATCAACTTAGCTTTGTCCAGATTCTGGCCAATCAGAACAAGTTCGTTAAAACGGTCACCAAAATCTCTGCTCCAGCGCTCCATGATGCGCTCCTCGTTTGCCTGAAATGAGGGATGCTGATTACGTTTGATTTTCGGCATCGAATCCCACCAAACGCCTGCCCGGTGCGTATTCACAGAACTGCCCGCCTGACTCCAGCTAACCGCAATATCAGGCCGGGATGCGATCCAGATCAGCCCCTTTGAGCGAAGTACGTTTGCGGGCCAGTAATTATTGATGTAATCATAAAGCCTGCCCGGATGAAACGGCTTCCTGGTTCGCAGAACCACCGAACTGATGCCGTATTCCTCGGTTTCCGGCGTATGTTCGTTTTCCAGCTCGCGAATCCAGCCGGCCGAAACTGACGTGGTTTCGTAATCGAACAGGCCGGTGTTCAGGATGTTATTCAGGTCGATTTCCGAATGTTTAGTCCGGAATATTTTAGCTCCGGGATTCAGGCGCTTAATCGTCGCTTCAATCAGCGTGAGCTTTTCTTCATCGACGAGGTCGGTTTTGTTGATCAGAATGACGTTGGCAAACTCCACCTGATCAATCAGCAGATGCGAAATATTGCGCTCATTCTCAGGCGTATCATTCCAGCCGCGGTCGATCAGCGTTTCCACCGATGCCAGATTGTTGTAAAACGTGGATGAATCCACTACAGTTACCATCGTATCCAGCTTACTGACTTCCGAAAGGTTGACCTGAAGATCCGGCATATCGAAATAAAAGGTCTGCGCCACCGGAAGCGGCTCGGAAATACCGGTACTTTCAATAAGCAGATAGTCGAACCGACCTTCCTGCGCCAGACGCCCGACCTCATCAATTAAATCTTCCCGCAGGGTGCAGCAAATGCAGCCGTTGCTCATTTCCACAAGACGCTCCTCCGTTTGGGAAAGCGCCCCGGTATCTTCGACAAGACGGGCATCAATATTGACCTCGCTCATGTCGTTTACGATTACGGCCACCTTCATCTGCTGCTTGTTATGAAGGATGTGGTTTAGTAATGTGGTTTTGCCAGATCCGAGAAATCCGCTTAATACGGTTACGGGAAGTTTTTTCATTGAGATTTGGGAGAAATGTAACTTGTGTGATATTTAGCCGCACTGTAAACGCAACTTTGTTGCAATATATGAGGGTTTGAACTAACACACAAGATTCATTTGGGGAAGGGAGAAGGGCATAGCCAGAATTATTTACCGATTTCAGCAAGTAAACATCGCGATCAAAACTACAGATCTTACCTGTGTACCTTCAAATTGAGTGATTAAACAGCAAACCGTGGGGTATCGGAATTTGACAGCTGCTATTCTCGTCAGAATCCGAAACCTTTCTCCAAAACCACGTATCATCATATTATCCAGTCACCTCTTAATTCAATCAGGTATGCAAACAAAAACTCTTTACAGGGCGCCGTGGGATTTTCTCCTGATTTTTATCACGAGCTTCGTAGTGGTATTCCTTTTGGGGATGAATATCCTGTTCGAATCGCAATCCGTTATCGGGGTACTTCTCGCAGGGGGCATCATCATGGGCTGCGCGGCGTTTGGAGTGTACGGTTACAGCATTCAGGACGGCACCCTGAAAATTCTTCGCCTGGGTTGGTCAACTAACATTGCCCTTTCAGACATCGAAAGCGTGGAGTACAAACCAAATGCCGGAATGGGCTCCATTCGTGTGATGGGAATCGGCGGCGTTTTTGGATACATCGGCCGTTTCAGAAATGGTGTACTGGGTCACTACAAAGCCTACGCCACGCACCGCAAAAAAAGCGTCGTGATCCAGACAAAGAAGAAAGAATACTTCTTAATTACACCCGATGACCCTGAGGGTTTTGTTCAGGTTTTGAGTGAGAGGATCTGACATTTAAAAACAAAGAACGTTCTTATTTCGGGCCTGTAGGGACAGGGCAGGCCCTGTCCCTACACAATTGATTTTTAATGACCTGATTAATCAATAATCCAACACCAACCCCATTTTGAATGATTGTTGTTCAGCCTGCTCCGACCCCTCGGAGAGAAAAACGATCTTTCCATAATAAACCAGCTACTGGTTTAAAACATGCTCTTTTTTGATCTGATTTCAAAATCCCCCCATAGTTAGTTGTACCGACTATCCCGGTAAAGCTTCGTTACCTTTTGTGCGGACAAAAGGTAACCCAAAAACCGCCGGCTGGGATAAAATGGCTAAACCTCCGCTGCATTGCGCTAAATAAAATCAATGCTCCGTAACCTCAGTAGCTAATTTCCAGGCTGGTCAGCGGTATGATTTTATTCTTAACGCTTCACTCCGCTACGGTTCTTAACGCCATTTTATCCATAGGCCGGATTTCTTTATTCCTGAAAAAGACATTCAATTTCAAAACCACTTCTCCACACAGCACAAATTCTGAATTCTGAATTCTGGCATTTTGAATTATACATTTTGAACTTTGAATTTGCCCCCGCCTTCTATCTCAAATATCTCGCAATAAACATCGGAAGTGATCCGCCTCCGGCGGTTACGTTGGCGAGGTTGTCGAAGGCGGTTCGGGTGAGACAGCCTCCCATCATTGGTCCGTTGAGGTATGGATCGAGATCAATAATTGTTTCTTTATCTTCCCAGTTGCCGTTTATTTTGAGCATGAAGGGCTGTTTGCTGATATCCACGATTTCCTGAACTACGAAATCAGTTTTCAGAGCCTTGTCAATAGCGTCATCCCACTCTTTTTGCGTGCAGCGGAAACCGAGCACAACGCCGTGTCCGCCGTAATCGTCGTTGGGTTTTATAACAAAGCGTTCGGGGTGCTTTCTGATCATCGGCAGCAGATCTACTTCACGGCCCATGTAGCGCTCTTTTCGGTCACGCAGTTTTCGCGTCCACGGAATGTGCTGACGTATCGCCTTAATCTCCGCATTGTCCAGCACCGACATATACGCAGAATCTGTCAGTAGTGAAAAGATGTGCTTTTTGTGCACCAGCTTGGTTCGGAAAGAGTTGAGGAAACAGGTTTTCTGAGCACGGTATCCTTCCATGTAATTTCCGCAATCATCGATGATGTCGAAAAACTCGTTCATCAAAAGCCGTCGATAGAGAATGTCAATTTTGCGTCCGTTCGCGTAGATAAAGCCGTCTTTGATCTCCAGATTCCGGGGATCAGCAATTTCGCACGGCATCCCGAGGCCTTCGAGATAGTTTTTGATCAGCAAAAATTCAGGATATGTCGGGATATCCAGATGATCCACAATGGCGAATGCCGGACGATCCTCGCGGCCGTCAAATTCTTCGTGATACACACTCAGAAACCCGTGTACGAGATGCTCCAGTGGCGAGACAAACCGCACGGGATAGCGCTCGGTGAATTTCTGGAAAATGGGGAGCTTCCGGTAGATTTTCGCCATTTCATGGCAGTAGGCAATTCCGGCCGGCGACTCCGCGTTCAGCTCCACAAATTTAAAGGAGTTGTGCGTCAGAAACGCATCAAGACGCGCCGAAGCCGACATCCGGATTACGTTGGTCGGTATCGCCGCCAGCTCAATTTCCCGTTCAGTCATGCCCAGCTCGCGGAGCGTGTGCATGTTGTTGAAAAACGCTGCCGAAATTTTGAGTATAGCCTGCCGGATCACATAAACCGTATCCTGAATGTACTGATACGTGCCCTCAGAAAGGATCATCGGCGTGAGCGACGCAGAAAGCGGACGCCCGCCAAAAAGCGTATTGTGTTCGTTCTGAAGGTGCATAAGCATATCATGCTGCTCATCGGCCGCCTTCATATCTGACGCAATCAGATACCGGTAGTAGTCAAACGCCTCTTTACTTCGGTCAAGCATTGGGTTCCAGCAGTCCGTTGATGGTGAACTGGGCTGAACGTTTCTTTTCGAAAGCTTTACTTACGGCAAACTCGGCCATGTGGCGCACAATCCAGTCGAAGTTTTCTGCGCCAACAGAGTGGTAATCGGCATCCGGCGCCGGATTCATGAAATCAATGGCGTACGGAATACCGTCGCGCACGGCAAACTCAACCGTGTTCATATCGTAACCGAGCGCCTTGCAAAGCGCGAGCACATCCCGCTGCACTTTCTTCAGGAGTTTCGGCTCGATAGGCTCTTCGGATACATCATAATAACGGCGATGCTCGTCGGCGCCCGGATTGTATTTCATCACATGCACATATTTTTGGCCGATTCCGTAGCAGCGGAAATACTCTTTGAATTCGATGCCTTCCTGAAGCATCATGCAAAGCGTGTCGGATTTGTTATAGGCTTCAAAAAACTCTTCCGCATTGTTCACTTTGGAAACGTCGCGCCAGCCTCCCCCGTCGAACGGTTTCAGGAAGGACGGAAATCCCACGTATGCGAAAACGCGATCCCAGTCAACCGGATAGTTCAGATTTCGGAAGGATGAACTCTGGGTATTTGGCGGATGCTGCTTGTGCGGTAAAATCACCGTTTTGGGTACGGCTACGTTCGCTTTTTGTGCGATTACGTTGTCGATAAATTTATCATCGGCGCTCCACCAGAACGGATTGTTGATGATGTAGGTACCCTTCAGCGCGGCCCATTTCAGGTACGAACGGTAAAACGGAACCTCGTGGGAGATCCGGTCGATGATCACATCGTAGCCGGGATCGTCGTCCATCGAAATGGCGTCGATGCTAACAAATTCTGCGTGAACCCCTTTTGAGCCGTACTCCTCATTAACATGGTGAATAAATGCTTCCGGAAACGTGGTTTCCATTCCTCTTAAAAATCCGATCTTCTTCATAGCAATTGTTGTTTTTCAGTTCAGGTTTCAGGGCAGGTGCTTCAGAATCATCCTTCGCCAGGCCGGCCAGTCGTGAATCACGCCGGGCCCCCAGATATCCAGCTCATACCAGATTCCCTTCTCATATAAAAGATGACAGAAATGACGGTTCGCGTCAAGACAAATATCGTGATCGCCGGCCACAAAGCGTAAATCAGTAGCGCGGATATGCTCCAGGTGATGATGATCGGTCATGTTCGGGATGTAATCCACGGGATTGTTGAAATAGACGTTATCATCATATCCCCCTTCAAAAAATGAGCGGATGTCGAACTTGCCGCTCATGGCGATCAGCTTGCCGAAAAACCAGGGATGCTTCAGCACCAGGTTCGCCGCGTGATAGGCACCAAAACTTGCGCCTGCCGCAATGATATGCCGGTTTTCGTTACGATTGTGGATGAATGGAATCACCTCATCGGTAACATATCGCTCGTATTGTTTATGGCGGGAAATCCGCGTAAACGCATCGGCGTGGCGGTTATAAAAACTTTCGCCGTCCACTGAATCCAGGCAAAAAAGCTGGTTCATTCCGTTGTTGAGCTGGTGCTGCAGTGTATCCACCATTTTGAAATCTTCCCACTCGAAAAATCGCCCCTGGCTGGAAGGGAACGTCAGCACCGGCGCACCGGAATGACCAAAAATCAGAAGTTCCATTTCTCTGCCCAGACTCGGGCTCCACCATTTTACATATTCCCTGTGCATATGCCGATTAAATACCTGAAATTGTTTTTATTGTAGTTAATTGTATAAGCGTAAAGCGCTATTATACGTCATTTTCGGATAGGTTTGAAACCGTAAATAACGTTTTATCGCTAATAATTTGAATCAGTAAAGTTAAGCTCTTTTACTGCTCTATCTGCCTGAAATAATTGATACGCCGCGGCTGTATAGATCGCACGCTTACGTTCAGCCCGTCTTTCAGTATTTCCACCTTCGGCACCACATAGCCGGTCGTATCCTGTTCAATATCGCTGTAGTTCACCACCACCCTGAAAAGCGTGCCTTCGGTCGATTCCGCATAGCGGTTTACCGGCACATCATACCGCACGTTCACAAACGACGGGCTAAGTGAAATCTCTCTTCTCATCGCTGTTCCCGAAAGTTCTACCGGAACGCGCCGCTGCCCTTCCGTAAATTCGGTGACTTCCGCACTCAGGGAAACAACATGCGGCTCAACGCGCACCAGCGAAGGCGGTGTTTCAAGGGGGATGTTTACCGTAAATGATTCAGCCTGATTCTCCATTTCGAAATCGCTTGTCGGCCAGTACGAAATGCCCTCAACGAGGGATCGCGCGCCGGTAATCGTAACGCTGTCGGGCGAGAGATCAGGACCTGAAATCGCACGAAACTGGCGCCGGAAAGAAATATCGTAACGCGGCATCACCGGCACTTTTTTATCCACCCGGTCTTCCATGCGGATGTTCACAACCATCGGCTCCACTTTGGTGAGATTCAGATCAGAAAAGCCGGCCATCGAACGCTGGGCAGAATCGAACAGGTTCTGGGTTTCATCTTCAATGTTTACCGTAATGCCGGGCGGGTTGTTAAAAATATTGATGAGCTTCCACCCTTCCCCCTGAATACTTGCGAGGGCATAATCGGGAAGCGGCTCAACCGGTGCGAGGTCATCGGGAAACAGACCGTAATCGAGGGGCATCTGCACATCAATGCTGTAATCACGGCCGAGATTGATGAGCATCCACATACTAACGGCAATCAGAAATGAGATCGTAAACACGGTAATTTTCTTGGCCTGACTCATACCTGATTCATTCTCTCCGCCGTCGGAACCGGGGAGCAGCCAGGAGAGTCGTTTACGAATCGATTCTTTCATGCAATGCGGTTAATTTGTTAATTCCGAATATAGCAAAAGTGCCGTTAATTTGTTGCAGAGACTGTGGCAGGAACGCCATACATGCGCCATATATGTTGACGTCCTGTAGTAGAGACGTCATGCATGGCGTCTCTACTACAGGATGCACAGGACGGTCCCGTTCACCGAACGACTATCTCTTTAATAATCTCCGCCTCAACTTCCTTGTTGAGTTTCTGACAGAGCGCATACCGCTGCATGTGAATTTCATGCTTCCAGGTGGAGTCGGGCACGGTAAGCACCAAAACATCTCCGCGAAAAGCCACCTTTTTAACCTGTTCTGCAAGCCGTTTTCCGGCCACTTTGGGAAACAGACTCAGAATCATCCCTTTCTTCAGATCTTTCTGATTCGGAAGGGAGTCCATCCATGATTTCATGGCGGATGCTAACGAACGGGGCTCATCTGACGGGCACATGATGCGCGTTCTTTTGGGATGATCAGGCCGATGCTTTACGTTTTTCGTAAATCGGCGGGGCGTCGTTTTCTACCGTTTCCTTAGTGATGATACAACGCTCAATGTTCCTCATGGTCGGCAGCGTAAACATGATGTCCAGCATGGAGCGCTCCATAATAGACTTGAGTCCGCGGGCTCCGGTTTTGCGGGCCATCGCGCGGGTTACAATTCCCTCAAGCGCTTCATCCTCAAAAACCAGCTCGACGCCTTCCATTTCGAAAAGCTTTTTGTACTGCTTCACGATCGCGTTTTTCGGCTTGACCATAATTTCGATCAGCGTTTCGCGGGATAGTTCGTGGAGTCCGGCAATGACCGGCAGACGCCCGATAAGTTCGGGGATCAGCCCGAATTTCTGAAGATCTTCCGGTTCTGAGTAGGTGAAGATATCCGGCGAGTTTTTATCGAACTTGGTCTGATTATCGCTGTTGAATCCCATAGAGCTTGTGGAAAGCCTGCGGGATACGATCTCGTTCAGTCCGTCGAATGCGCCGCCGCAAATAAACAGAATATTTGAGGTATCAATTTTGATAAAGCTCTGCTCGGGATGCTTGCGGCCACCTTTTGGCGGAACGTTCGCAACGGTGCCTTCCAGAATTTTCAGAAGCGCCTGTTGCACGCCTTCGCCGGATACATCGCGGGTAATCGACGGATTATCTCCTTTGCGGGCTACTTTATCCACTTCATCGATATAAACAATGCCGCGCTGGGCGCGCTCTACATCATAATCGGCAGATTGAAGCAGGTTTGAGAGGATGCTTTCCACATCTTCGCCAACATAACCGGCTTCGGTGAGCGCGGTGGCATCGGCGATGGTGAACGGCACATCAATCATATTGGCAAGCGTGCGGGCGAGAAGCGTTTTACCGGAACCGGTAGGCCCGAGCAGCAAAATGTTACTTTTTTCAATCTGGATTTCATCTTTATCCAGTCCTGATCCGCTGTTAATTCGCTTATAATGGTTATAAACGGCAACTGACAGCGTTTTTTTTGCATAATCCTGTCCAATCACATAATCATCGAGTTTGTTGTTGATCTCGATGGGTTTCATCAGCGGCTTGTAGTTGGCATCGCGCTTTCCGGCACGGTTGGCCAGATCGCTTTTAACAATACCGGCGGCATCGGTGATGCAGTAGTCACAGATATACACATCTGGCCCCGCGACCATACTGTTTACCTGGCTGGATGGCCTTCCGCAGAAGGAGCAGTGAATCCGGTCTTTTTTCTTATTGCCGCTCATGATTTTGGATCAGCTGAAATATGTTTGATTGTCTCTATTAACAAGTATACTAAATACGGAGCATATCCTCCGGAAAAAATTACTTGCCCGTCGCAGCATCGCTACGTCTCATAACCTTATCAACAAGGCCGTAATCTGATGCTTCATCGGCAGTCATCCACTTGTTCCGATCAGAATCCTGAATGATTTCATCCACCGTATGTCCGGAATGAAATGCGATAATTTCACTCAGGGACTGCTTAAGCCGCAGAATTTCCTTGGCTTCAATTTCAATATCGCTGGCCTGACCCTGTACACCGCCCAACGGCTGGTGAATCATAACTCTTGCATTCGGTAGCGCAGCGCGTTTGCCTTTGGCGCCTGCCGTAAGCAGAACGGCTCCCATGGAAGCCGCCATTCCGATACAGGTTGTGGCCACATTACACTTCACATACTGCATCGTATCATAAATCGCCATTCCGGAAGAAACCACACCACCCGGACTATTTATATACAGGTTGATGTCTTTATCGGGATCTTCAGATTCCAGGAAGAGAATCTGCGCCACAATATTGGAGGCGATGGCATCATTAATCGGTGTTCCGAGAATAATGATCCGGTCTTTCAGCAGGCGTGAGTAAATGTCGTAGGCGCGTTCACCACGGGAAGTGGTTTCAATCACCATAGGCACAAGATTGTTGTGCGTTTCGCCTGATCCGCCGAAATGGCTGGGATCAATTACCGGCTGCTTTGGAATAGAGTTGAACATAGTTGTTACTTATAAAAAATTCGGAGTTAAACTTCAGAAGCGTCTTCAGCTTCTTCGCCTTTCTTCTGATACTTCTCTTCGTAAACATCACGGCTCAGCTCGTTAATTCCAACTTCCGCGGTAATTTTATCGAAGAGCTTATCAGTACGGATTCTCATGCGAAGCTGTTCCAGTTGATTGGTATTTGAGGCGTAAAAATTCTTGAGCATTTCTGCCGGAAGTCCCATACGTGCCGCTTCGGTATCAAAAAATTCGTCCACATCTTCAGGCTTAAGCTCGATATCAGGATATTTTTCGAACAATTTGTTGGAAATGAAGACCCACTTGCCTTCACTGATCATAGTCTCTTTGCTCTCTTCCTTGAAACCTTCCATATCGAAGTCTTCAGGAAGTTTTCCTTCATTTTGCTCTGCAATCCGGTTCACGCGCCCTTTCAGCACTTCCTGCTGGATGGATTCGGGTACATCAAAATCATGTGCCTTGATCATGGCATCCACGATACGGTCGCGGAAGAGTTCGTCTGCGGCATTGTCGAAGTAGTTCTGGATCTGGCTCTTAAGATAGCTGCGAAACTCTTCTTCTGTTTTAGCCTGATTGTTGGAAGCTTTCTGAAAAAGCGCCTCATCTTTGGCAGGCTCAACAAATGTCTCTACTTTTTTCACCGACAACCGGAAAGTTTCGGCTTCGTCGCCTTCGCCCATGGTTAGATCCACATCATCGCCGGCTTTTTTGCCGAGAAGCGCGTCCTTATAATCTGCATTTTCTTCGGAACCGAGGTCCAGTTCCATGTCGGTATCAATATCACCGGGAATAAGTTTACCGTCGGCATCGAGCTTGGCTGCGTCTACTGTTACACGGGAATCATCTGATGCAGGCTCTTCTGTTTCTTTCCATTCGGCAAAGCGCTTGAAGGTGTGCTCGTATTCCTTCTCAACCTCATCGTCGGTTACGTCGTGAACCAGTTTATCGACGGTAAGGGATGAAACCTCAGCAAGATCAAACTCCGGCGTAATTCCGATTTTCAAAACGACTTCAAGTTCGCCGTTTTCATATTCCATTTTGGTCATTTCAGGTTCGCCAACCGGATTGTGCTCAGGCACAATTTCTTTTTCGAAAATTTCCTGGATGTATTCGTTTACCTGCTCATTCTCTACATCCCGACCAAAACGTTTGCGCACAATAGACATAGGTGCTTTTCCTGGACGAAACCCCGGTAAACTCATCTGCTTGCGGTATTCGCGGAGCGCTTTATCAATTCGGGGTTCAAGATCGGCGCCGTCGGCTTTAATAGTAATGACGCGGTCAACCTTACTAATGTTTTCTACTGAAATTTCCACTGATTGGATATACTGATTTATGAATAAATATAAGAGTACGAGAGGGGGGACTCGAACCCCCACGCGGTTAAGCACTAGATCCTAAATCTAGCGTGTCTACCAATTCCACCACTCTCGCAAAAAATGGTAAGTCTTGAAGATACGACTTTACCCTTTCTTTTACAATTTGGCCCGGCTTCAAATAATTTGCCTGATGATGTTGCCTGAAAGGTAGTATTTGGGAAGATGGGTTGAGGGGTTTAGAAGTTGAGTCGGGCCGGGCGGCCCTTGTTGAGGGGTTTTTTCATTGATCTGAGATTTTAGATTTTAGATCTGAGAGCTGAGATCTTTTTCCGACAATAAACTCTGAACTCGAAACGGACTGCGAATCCAAAGAAAATCTCTGATCTAAAATCGCACGTCGCAAATCGCAACTCTCTACCCCTCAACTTCTCAACCCGGCACGCAGTGCCAGCTCAACTTCTAAACACTCTTAGCTTTCATCTCACGCACCATATGTTAATAATCGTAAAAAAGTAATGGGGGGGGGGGTATAATTTACTTGACTTTTAATTTCTGAACCTTTTTATTAACTGTTGTAAATTTATATTTTTATGACGCCGATTTAATCGGCCGGAATGATTTACTGAAGCTTCTGAAAAGAGGCAGAACGTAAATGAACCAAAGAGGTTGCCTGTAACGGCATAACGCTCTTAAACAGACGGCAAAAATAACCACTCGAAACAGAGAACTCAATGATATTCATCGTCTTTGATTAGATCAGGCGTGATTTTACTGTCCGAAATGGGTGGGATTTGATACCTAACGTCTGTTCCCGATATAAACAAACGCCCCCGTTACACAAGAAATATGTGCTAACCGGAGGCGCTCAGTTAACCGCACGTTAACATTGTAATATACGAAACAAACCCCAATAGATTGTTAGACGATATTATGCGAACCCATAGAATTAAAACTTACCTGATATTAGCTTTACTATTCATTTTTTTGAATGGCTGCGGAATTTTTAGCTCGGATGATCCCGTTTACGAATACCCGGCATGTGAAATACCATTTTTTGAAAGGCATAATCATCTGCCTAATTTTGGTTTTGAAGAGGGGTACTACTACTGGTACGAAGATGAGAAGGTCCCAATAAAAAGAAACCGGAATCACCTGTCCATTCGGTTTTATGAAGAGTTTGGTAGAGCATTTCATGACAGTGTTTTAGCTGCGTATAATATTGAACCCTTATGGTCACAAACTTTTGATCTTTCGGTACCGTTACCAGGTTTTTACAGGGTAATAGACGAACCAGCTGAATTCTATTACACTACGTATGGTGACACTACACTGGATCGGTTGGGAAATTTACCAGAGGTGGAATATGTGCTACCACTCTATTATGAAAATGAATGGTTTTGTGATTTAGGAAATACCCCAATTATCCTGTATAACTTTCACGACTTTATCCCCGAAGAAGAAAGACAGGTATTGCTGGATAGTTTACAAGTTGCCGATCGGGTTGAGCTTCGTCAGCTTAACCCGGGTGAAGACTGGTCTCCATTCGATTTTTTATTTAACAAAGGAATCCCGCAAAGGACCCTATGAACTTTATCAGCACTATTACAGGGAATTTTATGTCAATCGACAAATTTTTAAAGCTATCTCACCCAATTTTGCGCAAACCGCACGAAATTAAACAATAACAAAACAAAAAGGAATAATCATGAAACAGTTAACCAAATTACAACTATAAATTTCTGAAAATATGCATGAATTACTCTTAAGAAAGGACAAAGTGGCAATCAAAAAAAAGATAAATAAAATTGGGAATAGGTTGCTGTTTTTAATCTTTTTCCCCCTAATTATCACCTCATGCAGCTTGCTTTCAAGCAACAACGATTATTTTTGGGAGGATATGGGATTCCCTGAACAAACGATTTATAAACTATTTATAAATGAATCACATATTTATGCAGCCGCTGGACATGATGGCCTATGGCTGCGAGGTTTAGATGAAAATGGCAGTTGGGAGTATCTTGGTGGCAGTGTTGAAGATGGTGAACGACATTTTGAGTCCGGCGTACAAGCAGTGGATGTGTATGAGGGCCGGATTACCATTGGTTATACAGACCCACCAGAGATAGAAACAGATGTTCGAATCGGGCTATGGTGTTCAGACAATAATGGAACCGACTGGAGTCCTTGCGATGAAGGTGTGCGGGAAGAAATAGGAGAAGAACAATCTAGTACAGTACGAACCATACAGCGTTCACCACATAACCCTAAACATATATTGGTAGGAAATGGCAGTGTATATCTTTCCACAAATAATGGGGATCAGTTCAACCGATTGTACCCCGAACCGGAATTACCTTTTTTTTATCAGAGTTTGTATTTCGGCTTACACTGGCATCCAACTGATGACGCTGTAATTTGGGCCTATGGCGAAACCCCAAGGTTTCAACCGTGGCTAATGAAAACAAATGATGCTGGACAAAGTTGGGAAGAGTTTTTTCATATAAATATTCCCCGCGATAATGCCTTCTATTCCTTTATGATGGATCCGGTAAATCCAGATATCATTTATATAGGCGCGCAAGGAGCTGTAATCCGTTCAACACAAGCCGGGGCTGAGTGGAAAGGGGATGAACCGGTACCTGCATTGTTTACGGATGACCGCGGCAATTTCTTTTATGCCCTCCAAACGCACCCTGCCCGTGGCGGCGTGCTTTTTGCTGCTGCTGCCGGGCGGTTATATGGATCCCTGAACCATGGTGATACCGTATCACAAATCCCTACACCCGAAAATCTGACTTTTATTCTGGATATGTGGTTCGACCCAACATCGAATATGCTCTATGTAGCCGGTGATGGTGGTGTGTTCAAACTGCACAATCCACTTAATGCTATTCCATAAAACTGGAATAATATGGGCTATTTAGCCTGTATTTCTATACAACCAATCAATGAGGTACACATCATGAAACAAAATAAATTAGCCATTGCCATAGTCATCATTTCTATGATGATGACAATGACATCTGTTGCCCATGCTCAGGATAGAATTGAACGCATTGGGGATAAGGAATATCAGCAAATAAACGACCAATGGTTCTACCTGACAGAACAAGCTGATACGGTTCGCTTTTCACCTGAACGGTTGATAGTGAGGCTGAAAGATAGTGCCGGGGAAATTGCTCAATTCAAACAAAGCTTGCAGTTGAACGATCTTGAAATTGTTTCAGGCCCTACCAGTGGAGGATATTATGTACTTCAAAGTCCTGCAATGAATCGGGGATTTGAAGTGAAGAGAGTTTTATTGCAAAATTTGCTAATTGCTTCAATCGAGTTTTCCATTTTTGGTGAGCGATTAACTGTCCCAAATGATGAGAAATGGTCAGATCAATGGAACCTTCCTAAAGTCGAGATGCCTCCCACTTGGGATATAACAAAAGGAAACCCGGATGTTGTAATTGGAATTGTTGATAGCGGAGCTTTATTAAATCATCCGGATTTACAAAATTGTTTATGGGATGATATAGGGTACAATTTCCTGAATCCTGGTTCACCTCCGGATGAAGTATTTGAACATGGAACACCAGTATCGGGTATTATTGGAGCTCAAACAAATAACACCATTGGAGTAGCAGGAATTGCAGGCTGTTGGGATGCAACTTCCGGAACTCGTTTAATGATACTTAAAGATGGAAATGCAGTTCCAACTGTATCCCTAACTGCAGAGGCGATAGAATGGGCAGCAGACAATGGAGCATCAGTTGTAAATATATCAACTGGATATCCAGATCATTCCAGCATCTTACAATCGGCAGTAAATTATGCAACAAATTTAGGTGTAACCATAGTGGCTTCTGCAGGTAACAATGGTGGAAATGGAAGTTCTAATAAGTCAATTCGTTACCCAGCCAAGTACTCCAATACAATAGCTGTAGGTGCTACAATCGAAGATGATACCAGATGGGTTACTTCTGGTAATAATGGAAGTGCCATAGGCTCTGATCTTGATTTGATGGCACCCGGCGGTGCAACAATAATAATGACCACACTTCTTAATGGGGGTTATGGCCTGTTCAATGGAACATCTGCCTCAGCTCCTCATGTAGCAGGTGTAGCCGGATTAATGAAGAGCGTGAACCCATCTCTAACACCAGCTCAAGTCCGCAGCATCTTGCAAAACACCGCCGATTGGAAATCACACATGAATTCCAACGAATATGGCCACGGCCGCCTCAATGCCTACTCCGCCGTCAAACACGCCCTACCTCTACAGTTAGAAAACCACGCCTTCACCTCAAGCCAGTCGCTCACCGAAAAAGCCCATATTTTCGGTAACGCAACACTTTCTTCCGGGGCAACACTTACCATTGCATCCGGAAATGTTGCTGTCATCGACGGCACGCTATCCCGCTCGGGAAGCACCAATGCTCACCTCGTTGTAGAGGGTACCCTGATTATCGATCCAGACTCTGAGTTAGATGGTATTCGGGTTACCGTTGGTTCTTCCGGTAAAATGATAGTCCGCTCCAACGCCACCTTCAACATGAACAGCTCCCGGCTTACGGTGAACGGTAACGCCAGCTTTGGCAATGGATTCACCATGACACAGGGAGCTTTTACTCTTTCGCCCACCGGACAAGCCACCTTTACCAATCCGAATATCGAAATATACAACCCCGGTCCATTGACTCCACACGACCACGGCTTTTTTGCCCACGGCGAGCTCACCCTTAACGGCGGGCTGATCGAAGGTGAAGGCACCAGCTACACCTGGCCGGGCGTGCGAATTATAGGTTCTGGCAGTGCAGGCTCTACCGTTTCGGGAACTGAAATACGAGACGCAAGTTACGGGGTGTACATCTCATCCACCTCCGATATTACTGTCAACGGCGTTGAGGTAAATGAGGCGACTTTCGATGGAATTTACGCAAACGCCAGCGAAGACCTCACCCTTACCAACAATCTGCTCAATGAAAATACCCGCCACGGCATTTTTGTCGACGGGGGTTCTGTAACTACTATGCAAGGAAACCATGGATATAGGTATATAGGGCGTGTCGCCGCCTTCAAGGTTCTGTAACTACTATGCAAGGAAACCATATCGCCGACAGCGGCAGCGACGGCCTTAAGTTTTCGGGTCTTGCAGAGGTACTGTTTGGCACAGGAAACACCAGCTGTGATAACTTCGGGTTCGGATTTCTGGTAAACGAACTGGCCAACGTACAGCTCAATAACGGCAGCTACGATGAAAACACTCCGCTGGCCTTTAACGATCAGCAGGTATCTGTCACCGGGCAAGACGGTACCAACTCCAGTTTCGCGGAAGCAACCGGCAGCTGGTGGGGGTTCTATCCGGTTAACCACACCTGGGAAATTGCCCTGGCCGACAACGACTCGATGCTTGAATGGCTGTATCCAACGGCGGGGAATCAGTGGTACCTGCACTGCGGCGGGCTGAGCTCGCGGGAACCTGTGGCAGGCCGGCAGCTGACCGAAAGGCAGGTGCGCCCGGATTGGTCACAGCTGGCACGAAACGCCCGGCAGCAGTGGCGTGGTTTCTACCACACTTCCCCGAGTGAAGCCATAGCCCAGCTCAGAGGCGGCGGAATCCAGCCGCTTGGCCTGGACGGGGAGCAGGAAGAAGAGCTTTGGATCACGCTGGTACTGATAGAAGCGCTGATTCGCCAGGGCAGTTACAGCGAAGCCGAATCGCTGGGACTGGATCTGATGGCAGCCTCAAATCCGGTTGAATACCGCTGGCCGGCGGCGCGCAGGCTTTTCC